>NZ_JBFUGN010000025.1:0-19759 GCF_056402895.1 Rhizobacter sp. P3_B12
GCTGGCGCGCGACGCCATCGAACGCGCCCGCCGCGACGGCGACCCGCGCGAACTCGGCCAGGCCCAGGCGGCGCTGGCGGCGTGGTGGACCCTGCCTCACCCTCCGGCACCGGTGCGCCTCCTGCGCGCGATCGTGCGGCAGAGCCAGCACGACTTCGGGCCGGCCCTGCAGGACCTCGACGCGCTGTTGCAGCCCGGTCCGCAGCCGGTGTCGCTGGCCCTCCAGGCCCAGGCCGAGCTGACGCGTGCCTCGGTGCTGCAGGTGCAGGGCCGCTGGCGCGAGGCCGATGCCGGCTGCGAACGCCTGCTGGGCGCGCACTACACGGCACTCGGCAGCGCGGTGCAGCTGCCGGCGCAGGTCTGCCGTGCCGAGTTGATGAGCCTGCAAGGCCAAGCCGCCACCGCAGCGACAGCCCTGGCCGCACTGGCCCGGCACCCGGACGCCGACACCGGCTGGCTGGCGCTCGTGCAGGCCGAACTGGCCGAGCGCCGCGGCGATGCATCGGCCGATGCGCTGTACCAGCGCGCGATCGCAGCGTCACCGCTGCCCGATGTCTACACACTGGCCGCGTACGCCGACTGGCTGCTGGCGCAGCACCGCGAGCGCGACACCGCAGCGCTGCTGGCCGGCCGCGAGGATGCGGACGCCTTGCTGCTGCGCCTGGCGATCGCGTGGAAGCGCAGCGCCGATCCGCGCGCGCCGCAGGCCATCACCACGCTGGCCGCGCGCTTCGATGCGGCCCGCCTGCGCGGCGACCGCAGCCACCGGCGCGAGCAAGCGCGCTACGAGCTCGACCTGCTGGGCGACGCGCCCGCCGCACTGGCGAGCGCGCAGGCGAACTGGGCCGTCCAGAAGGAACCGGCCGACGCGCTGCTGCTGGCACGCGCCGCGCTGGCCGCGCAGCAACCGCAGGCGGCGCAGCCGGTGTGGCAACGGGCCCGCGACACCGGCTGGCAGGATGCGCGCCTGCAGGCGCTGGCGGGGAGCGGTTCATGAACGCGCGCCACCTGCTGATCGCGTGCCTGGGCCTGCTGCCGCTCATCGCGCAAGCCCACAAGCCGAGCGACGCCTATGTCCACCTGAAAGTCGATGGGGCCGTCGTGGAACAGCGCTTCGACATCGCATTGCGCGACCTGGAACGCGAACTCGCGCTCGATGCCGACGACGACGGTCAACTCGCCTGGGGCGAGGTGCGCACGCGCTGGGCCGACATCGACCGGCTGTCGCTGCAAGGCCTGTCGGTGCAGGCCGACGGCGCACCGTGCGCGCCCGGCGCCCTCGACGCGCAGCAGCTCGACGAGCACAGCGACGGCCACTATGCGGTGTTGACGCGACGCTGGACCTGCCCCGCGGCGGTCCGGTCCTTGACGCTGGTCTACCAGTTGTTCGCACAGAGCGACCCGACGCACCGCGGCATCGTCCGCGTGCAACAGCAGGGTCGCGACGAGACCGCCGTGTTGGTGCCTGGCGATGCGCCGCGCAGCTTCGGCACGGCCGCCGAGCCCGCCCTCCCCGGCTTCGTCACCGAGGGCATCCACCACATCCTGATCGGCAGCGATCACATCCTGTTCCTGCTCGCGCTGCTGCTGCCGGCGGTGCTGGCATCGCCGCGCCTGCGGCCGGTGCTGGCCGAGGTGCTGCGCGTCGTCACCGCCTTCACCGTGGCGCACTCGATCACGCTGGCGTTGGCCGCCTTCGACCTCGTGAACCCGCCGTCGCGCTGGGTCGAATCGGTCATCGCGGCCAGCGTGGTGTTCGCGGCGCTGAACAACCTGGTGCCGATGGTGCGCGAGGGCCGCTGGAAGCTGACCTTCGCGTTCGGGCTGGTGCACGGCTTCGGGTTCGCAGGCGCGCTGAAGGATGCCGGGCTCACGCAGGGCGCCCTCGCGCTGCCGCTGCTCGGCTTCAACCTCGGCGTCGAGCTGGGGCAGCTCGCGATCGTCGCCGTCTTCGTGACGACCGTCTGGACGCTGCGGACGACACGCTTCTACCGGCAGATGCTGCTGCGCGGCGGCTCGGCGCTGATCGTGCTGGTCGCCACGGCCTGGCTCGTCGAACGTTCCCTCGACATCAAGCTCGGGCAGTTCCAATGAGCGGAGTTGCTCGAAGGCAGGCTTCAGTTCGGTGCCGGCCCCGCCGATAGCATGCTGTGCGGGACCCTCTCGCCGGGGAGACGAGATGAAGACAGCCCTCCTTTCGCCCACGCGCGCACTGACCATCGCCACCGCCGTGCTGGTCGGCGGTCAGACGGAGATGGCCCGACCGACGAGCCCGATCGCAACGAGAAAGAAGGAGGCCACGCGATCTGCATCGACGCTGGTCCAACACAATCTCGTCACCCAGCCCAAAACCCCAGCCACCGTCACCGCACTCGAGGCTGTCCATGCCAGGCACTGGACGATCTGTCGCCAGACAGCCAATAAGCTCACTAAAGCAAGCCGTCTCTGCGGCGACGCGCGATCCCTGAAACTGACGAAGATCAATGGACGGGCAATCGCACACCTGAACAAGCTCGCACGCGCCAACCCCCCTCCCAAAGTTATCGAAATCATCAACCGGGCCCGTAACACGGCTGTGCCCGCGGACCTGCGGTCGAGCGCAGACGCAGACGCAACCGCCCGCGCGGTCGCCACCCTCGTTCGCCTGTTGCTCCGAACGTCCATCCTCGCCGAAGAACAGGCGCTGGGCTCGTGCCCCTCGCTGGACAGATCCGAGGCCATTGATCGCGTCGCGCTGCAGATTCGTTCCTTCAGTCACGCAGCTCGAGCTTCGGTCAACCTTCGCATCCGCATGGAGGCGGGCTATCGCGCGCTCGAACCCGCCAAAGAGGGCACGCGTGACAAGACACGCAAACTCCTGCGCTGGATGGCCAATTCATTGATCAGCGATTCGCTCACCTCCTGACGGGCGCGTCGGAAACCGGAGGGCGTTTGCCAAGCCTCGTGGCGTGGTGGCAGGATGCGCGCTCCCGCTGCCCTTTCGAATGGAGCCGATCGCATGCCAGGCCGACCGCAGGCTGTTTCCTTTCTGACACGCATCACGCGGCGCCTGCTGCTCACGCTGCTGTTCACACTGGGCGTCCTCACCGCCACCGTCACCGCGAGCGCCCAGCCCGCCGACGACCCCGACGCCGTGCTCGAGACCGCCCGCCTGCGCGTCGATTCGATCGAGAAGCGCCTGCAGGCCGACAGCCCCGATGCCGAACTGGTCGCGATGCGCGACGCGCTGCTCGAGATCCAGCACAACGCCGAGCAGATCGCGCAGGCCCAGGCCCCCGAACTCGCACGCGCCCAGGCACGGCTGACCGAACTTGGCACTGCACCCGACGGCACCCGCGAAGACAGCGACGTCGCGACCCAGCGTGGCAGCCTGCAGAAGACCACCGAGGCCCTGAACGCGCGCATCAAGCTGGCGCGGCTGCTGTCGGTCGAGAGCCTGCAGCTCGCCGACCAGGCCGCGCGGCAGCGCCGCTCGCGCTTCCAGGCGCACCTGTTCGAGCGCACCGATGCACTGCTCAGCCCCTCGTTCTGGCACGACCTGCGCGACCTGCTCTCGCCCGGCGAAGYGACGCCCTCGCCATGGCAGGGCCAGCTCGCCGCGGCCTTCGCCCGCATGTCGGCCGCGGCGTGGCTCGCCTGGCTCGGCGTCGCGCTGATCGGCATCGCACTGCGCATCGCGCTCGGCCGCGTTGTCGCGCGGCTGGTCGCCAGCCACTCGCCGGCCGCACGGGTGCGCCGCACGCTGTACGCCCTGGCGCAAACGCTGCTGTGGATGCTCGTCCCCGGCGCCGTCGCCTGGGGCCTGGCGCTCGGCCTGAACTGGCAGCGCCCGGTGCCCGAGCCGCTGCACGGCCTGCTCGCGAGCTTTGTCGGCGCGGTGCTGTTCTCGGCCTACCTCGCCGGCCTCGGGCGCGCGCTGCTGTCGGCCGACCAGCCGGCCTGGCGGCTGCTGCCGATGCCCGATGCGCTGGCGCATGCGCTGCGCCGGCAACCGGTGGTGATCGGCAGCGTCACGCTGGCCGGCTGGCTGCTGCAGCGGYTCGCGGTGCTGGCGCAGGCCGATCTCGCGGCCGAGGTCGCGATCAACTGCGTCTATGCGCTGGTGCTGGCGCTGGTCGTCGGCCGCAGCCTGCGCACCGGCGAGCGGCTGCGGCGCGCGGCGCTGGCCGCGGCGCCGGTCGAGCCGCAGCCGGAGCCGACATCGCCGCTCGACACCCTGCCCCGCCCGCTGTGGGTCTCGCTGATGCTGGGCGGCGTGTGGCTCGCGCTGGTGGCGAGCGTCGTCTGCATCGTGATCGGCTATGTCGCGCTCGGCGGCTTCGTCGCGCGCCAGGTCGTCTGGGTGTTCGCGGTCTCGCTGACCGCCTACCTGCTGAACCTGCTGGTGGGCGATGTCTTCGACACCTGGGTGCGCTCGCCGCCGCTCACCGATCCGGACGCCGAGGAGCCCGACGGCGCGATCGAGGCGCACTCGGATGCCGCGGTGTCGCCCTCGCACCTGCGCAACCAGGTGGCCGTGATCGGCGCCGGCGGCCTGCAGCTCGCGGTGCTGCTGGTGGCGCTGGTGCTGATCCTCGCGCCGTTCGGCGAGGGCCCGGGCGACCTGTGGCAGCGCCTCGGCCAGCTCGACGTGGGCGTGGCGGTCGGCGAGCTGCAGGTGCGGCCGATCGCGGTGCTGCGCGCGCTGCTGGTGTTCGGCCTCAGCCTGCTGGCGGTGCGCGCGCTCAAGCGCTGGCTGACACGCAGCTTCCTGCCGACCACGCGGCTCGACGCCGGCATGCGCAGCTCGACCACCACGCTGTTCGGCTTCGTCGGCACGGTGCTCGCGATCGCGTTCGGGCTGTCGGCCATCGGGCTGGCGCTCGACAAGATCGCGTGGATCGCGAGCGCGCTGTCGGTGGGCATCGGCTTCGGCCTGCAGGCGGTGGTGTCGAACTTCGTCTCGGGGCTGATCCTGCTGGCCGAGCGGCCGGTGAAGGTGGGCGACTGGGTGACGCTCGGCGGCATCGAGGGCGACATCCGCCGCATCAACGTGCGCGCCACCGAGATCCAGATGGGCGACCGCTCGACGGTGATCGTGCCGAACTCGGAGTTCATCACGAAGACGGTGCGCAACGTCACGCTCGCGAGCCCGCTGGGCCTGGTGCAGATCAAGCTGCCGATGCCGCTGGACACCGACACCGAGCGCGTGCGCGACCTGCTGCTGCAGGCCTTCATCGAGCACGACGATGTGCTGGAGACGCCGGCGCCGAAGGTCTACCTGGACGGCTTCGACAACGGCAACCTGGTGTTCAACGCGACCGGCTACGTGGTGTCGCCGCGGCAGTCGTATGCGGTGAAGAGCGCGCTGCTGTTCACGGTGCTGGGCGGGCTGCGCGAGGCGGGGGTGCCGATGTCGAAGCCGGCGGCGATGGTGCTGAGGGAGGCGCCGCCGCCCGAATGACCCGCCTCGGCAGGCCGGTCATGCTCAGGTCGTCGCGAGCACGAGTGCGTGCTCGCCAAGGATCCTGGCTTTGACGGGATCGGCAGCATACAGCGCCCGGAACGAACTCATGCAGGCACTGAACTCGCGTGTCGGGCTGCACGCAGCATCAATCGATGCCGACAGTTGCCTGCGCCGGCCGGACGTTGCATGAGCCAACGAGTCCATCTGGAGCCAGAGTTGCGACAGGAGTGGTGCGCGGCGGGTCGTCAGGTCCTGGTGGTTCAGCTGGAAGAAGGCAATCGTCGTCACCGCGCGCTCGAACCCGGGGCCATGGCCTTGCCTGGGGACGGCGACGATTCCGTCAAACGCGATCAGGTCGGCCGGGTCTTCATCGATGGTCGACAGCGGATAGACCAGCAAGGCCGACTCGCCGCTCATCTGCATAGGATCCGCTGCGTGGACCTGCCGCGTCCCGCGCACCGGAAAGTAGTTGGATTTGAGCGTGGAGTTGCAGCGCGTGCAGGCGATCGCGTAGTTGAACGGGTGATAGGCCAGCTGGTAGTAGCCGGTCGCGCTCGCCGCCCCCATCGCACACGGCGCCTGGAAATCGGCAAGGTAGGTCAGGCTCGGAGCCGGCCAAGCCTTGATGCTTTTCTTGGGCCTGAAGTGCTCGACCTCATGCACCTTGCTCGCAAGCGTGGCGCCTTGCAACTTGGTTTCGCAGTAGGCGCATTTCTCATGCTGCAGCCGGATGTAGACGTTCTTGATCTCGCCCCAGAACTCTGCACCCCCCGTGTAGTCGCGCGCTTGCGCATAGACCTGCGTGCGCGCATGCGCCCGGCCGATCCAGCTCGGCTTCTCCGCGTTGATCAGGTCGATCAGATGCTGCGGGTCGACGGGATAGCGGACCATGCCGGTCGCTTACTTCGATGCCGCTGGAGCCTTGCGACGCGTCGACGTGCTGCGCTTGGCAGGGCGATTGACCAAGGCCTGCACCTCCGCCTTCGGCAATCCCTTTGACAGAAGTTCCAGGTATTTCATCGACGCCGTCGCATCGCCACCGACCGCATCGGCCGCCAGTTTCGACAAGGCCTTCGACACGTCCGGCGCGCGCGTGCTGTCGAGTCCGAAGTACGGCGACAGCAGGATCTGTTCGGCGCTGCGGCCATGCACGAGTTCGGGCAGCTTCTTGACCACGGTGCCACCCTCTTCTTCAGAGAGCACAAACAGGTTCTCGCGCTCCAGCGAGCCGACCACCAGCGGGCTGTGCGTGGTCACGATGAACTGCAGCTTCGGCAGCGCGCGCGCCAGCGTCGGCACGACCACGCGCTGCCACTCGGGGTGCAGGTGCAGGTCGATCTCGTCGAGCAGCAGAACGCCACTGACATCGCGCAGCTTGACGCCGCTGCCCGCGCCCATGCAGACATGGAACAGCATGTCGCCGATCCAGCCGATGTAGGCGCGGTAGCCGTCGGACAGCGCACGAAACGGCAACGACACGCCGTTCATCGTGAACAGGTGTTCGGCACCGCTCTCGGTCTTGGCAGCCGTCTTCTGCATGCGACAGGCATCGGGCAGCAGCTCGTTCATGAGGGCAACGACCTGCGCGTAGCGGCCCTTGTTGCTGCCGGCATAGGCCGGCAACCAGTAAGACAACGGAATCAGTCCGAGGTGGTCCTCGAACAGGCTGGACACGCGCTCGTAGGGGCGCAGCCGCGACTTGGTGCGTGCGCTCTCGTCGACCCGGATCGACGCCTCCACACGGCGCGTCGCGCCGTAGCCGACGACGAAGAAGACCGAGGCGCGGTCGTCGAACTGCAGCCGCTCGATCATGCCCTGCACGCTCGACGGCGTGCTGCTCCATTGCAGCCGCTCGGTGGTGCCGATGCGCGTCACCGTCGTCACCATCTGCAGTTGCTTCTCCTTGGCCAGCGCACGCGCGTAGCTTGGCAACTCGCCCGACTCCAGCGCGACATCGGCCGTGATGCGCGCCGGCGGCAGCTTGTCGAGTGCCGACGCCTTGACCGGCTTCGCACCGGGTGGGCGGCGGATCAATGACTCGGGCACGAAGCCGGAAGACGAACTCATCAACGGCCCCAGTGCGGCCAGCGCCGCGGCACGCAGCACACTGGTCTTGCCGAGTCCGTTGCCCCCCAACATCACGTTGACGTTCGGCAGGCTCAACTGCGGCGTGCCCGGCGCGTTCAGCGCCAGCGTCACCGACTCGAGCGAGCGCAGGTTCTCGATTTTCAGCTGCTTGATGTACATGCGAGGTCTCCGACGGACGCAGTCTAGGGCCTGTTCAGACCGCCCAGGGCACCGCTGCGCCCGCATCCACCCCGTACTTCGCCACCGCCTGCGCCAGCACCCCGCGCGCCAGCCTGCCCTCGCGCACCAGCGCCTGTAGCGCCGCCAGCACCACCTGGTGCCGGTCGACCTCGAAGAAGCGGCGCAGCTGCTGGCGCGTGTCGCTGCGGCCGAAGCCGTCGGTGCCGAGCGTCGCGTAGCGCGCCGGCACGTACTCGGCGATCAGCTGCGGCCACGCGCGCACGTAGTCGGTGGCGGCGATCACCGGATCGTTGCCGGCCAGCAGCGTCGCCACGTGCGACACCGCCGGCGTGCCACCGAGCCGCTCCAGCCGATCGGCCTCGCGCGCATCGCGGGCCAGCTCGCTGAAGCTCGTCACGCTGAACACCTCGCTCGCCACCTGCCAGTCGGCGGCCAACAGCTCGGCCGCGGCCATCACCTCGCGCAGGATCGCACCGCTGCCCAGCAGCCGCACGCGGCCCGCCGGCTTCTTCACCGCATGCGCCGCGAGCCGGTACATGCCGCGCAACAGGTCGGCGTGCGCCGCGTCGGGCAGCGACGGCTGCGCGTAGTTCTCGTTCATCAGCGTGAGGTAGTGGAACTCGTCGCACTGCTGCTCCAGCATGCGCCGCGCCGCGTGGTCCATGATCACCGCGACCTCGCCCGCGAAGGCGGGATCCCAGGCACGGCAGTTCGGCACCGTCGAGGCCATCACCAGGCTGCTGCCGTCCTGGTGCTGCAGGCCCTCGCCGCCGAGCGTCGTGCGCCCCGCCGTCGCACCGAACAGGAAGCCGCGCACGCGCTGGTCGGCCGCGGCCCAGATCAGGTCGCCCACGCGCTGGAAGCCGAACATCGAGTAGTAGATGTACATCGGCAGCATCGGCAGCCCGTGCACGCTGTACGAGGTGCCGGCCGCGATCCACGATGCGAGCGCGCCGGCCTCGGTGATGCCTTCCTCGAGCAGTTGCCCGTCCTTCGCCTCGCGGTACGACAGCATCGAGCCCGCATCCTCCGGCTCGTACAGCTGCCCGTGCGGCGAATAGATGCCGATCTGGCGGAACAGGCTCGCCATGCCGAAGGTGCGCGCCTCGTCGGCGACGATCGGCACGATGCGCGGCCCGAGCGCCTCGTCCTTCAGCAGCCCGGCGAACATGCGCACCGCGGCCATCGTGGTCGACA
Source organism: Rhizobacter sp. P3_B12 (assembly GCF_056402895.1). NCBI lineage: Bacteria > Pseudomonadati > Pseudomonadota > Betaproteobacteria > Burkholderiales > Sphaerotilaceae > Rhizobacter > Rhizobacter sp. P3_B12. The sequence goes on from NZ_JBFUGN010000025.1 coordinate 8,912, forward strand.
TCTCCTTGCCGTCGGCCTGCAGCGCGAAGCCGCCCCAGCCGGCCAGCGGCGGCACCGGCAGCACCGGTGCCTGCGGCTTGCGTGCCGGCAGCGCGCCGCCGAGCGCGCGGCGGCGCTCGTGCAGGTAGGCCATCTCGGGGCTATCGTCGGCCGGCTTGTAGAAGCGCAGCGCGGCCACGTCGTCGTCGGACAGGGGCAGCGCGAAGCGGTCGCGGAAGGTCTTCAGCGCGCTCACGTCGAGCTTCTTCGCCTGGTGCGAGGTCATGCGCGATTCGCCGACGCCGCCCATGCCGAAGCCCTTCTTGGTCTTCGCGAGGATCACCGTCGGCCGGCCCTTGTGCGCCCGCGCCGCCGCGAAGGCCGCATGCAGCTTGCGGAAATCGTGCCCGCCGCGCTTCAGCGCATCGATCTCGTCGACGCCCATGTGCGCCACCAGCGCCTGCACCTGCGGATCCTGGCGGAAGAAGTGCTCGACGTTGTAGGCGCCGTCGTTCGCGCCCAGCGTCTGGTACTGGCCGTCGACGGTGGCCGCGAGGCGCTGCAGCAGCACATGCTGGGTGTCGCGCGCGAAGAGGGCATCCCAGTCGGAGCCCCACAGCACCTTGACGACGTTCCAGCCGGCGCCGGTGAACAGCGACTCCAGCTCCTGGATGATCTGGCCGTTGCCGCGCACCGGGCCGTCCAGCCGCTGCAGGTTGCAGTTGACGATGAAGGTGAGGTTGTCGAGCTGCTCGCGCGCGGCGAGCGTGAGCCCGGCGATCGACTCCGGCTCGTCCATCTCGCCGTCGCCGAACACGCCCCACACATGGCGCTGCGCGGTGTCGGCCAGGCCGCGGTGCGCCAGGTAGCGCATGAAGCGCGCCTGGTACACCGCGCTCAGCGGGCCCAGGCCCATCGAGCCGGTCGGGAACTGCCAGAACTCCGGCATCAGCCACGGGTGCGGGTACGAGCACAGGCCGTGGCCGCCGACCTCCTGGCGGTAGTTCGCGAGCTGCTCCTCGCTGAGCCGGCCCTCGAGGAAGGCACGCGAATACACGCCCGGCGCCGAATGCGGCTGGAAGTACACCAGGTCGGCGTCGCGGCCGCCCGGCGTGCGGCTGTCGTCGCCGCGGAAGAAGTGGTTGAAGCCCACTTCGAACAGCTCGGCCGCCGAGGCATAGCTCGCGATGTGGCCGCCCAGCTCGCCATAGGCCTGGTTGGCGCGCACCACCATCGCGAGCGCGTTCCAGCGCGTGATGGCGGTGAGCCGCTCCTCGATCGCGAGGTCCCCCGGATAGTGCCCCTGCCGCTCCAGCGGGATGGTGTTGCGGTAGGCCGAATACGGCTGCACGTGCGGCACGATGCCCAGCTGCTGCGCCTGCTCCTCCAGCTGCTCCAGCAGGTACAGGCCACGCTCGCTGCCGCCCTCGGCGACGGCGGCGCGCAGCGCGTCGAGCCACTCCTTCGTCTCCAGCGGATCGGTGTCGCTCGCAGCCTGGGCGAGCAGGTGGCGGGGGGTCTGGCCGTTCATGGGGGCGTCCTGCAGCGGGGGAGCCGAGACTATAGAAGCAACCCACGGAAACCGTCTCCCGCGGGACATTGCATAGACTCGCCACCCCGGCCTGCCGTTTGCCCACGGTGTGCAGGTGTGTCTGCATGTTTGTATGGAAGGCCCTTGATGCCCAGTTTTCGCCCCGACCCGATGCCCACCGTGCCCGGCTTCGAGCCGGCGCCCGCGTGGCGCCAGCGCCTGAAGCGCATCGCGCTGTGGTCGGCGCTCGCGGCCGCCGTGGCGGCAGTCGCGCTCGGCATCTACATCGCGGTGCTGCTGCGCATCACGCCCAGCATCGACGACCTGAAAGAGGTGCAGGCGCAGCAGCCGAGCCTGCTGCTGTCGGCCGACGGCCAGCAGATCGCAAGCTTCCGGCGCGCCCAGCAGGAACGGCTGACGCTCGACAAGGTCTCGCCCTTCGTCGTGAAGGCGTTGGTCGCCACCGAGGACAAGCGCTTCTACGACCACCGCGGCATCGACTTCATCCGCTCGTTCGGCGCGGTGCTGCACAGCGCCGCCGGCGACATGCAGGGCGGCTCCACCATCACGCAGCAGCTGGCGCGCAACCTGTTTCCCGACGAGGTCGGGCGCGCCCGCACCCTGCACCGCAAGGCCAAGGAGTGGGTCACGGCCATGCGCATCGAGCGCGTCTACGACAAGCGGCAGATCCTCGAGGCCTACCTGAACACCGCGCCGTTCCTGTACAACGCGGTCGGCATCGAGATGGCGGCGCGCACCTACTTCGACACCTCGGCCGCCGAGCTCGACGCGCTGCAGAGCGCCACGCTGGTCGGCATGCTGAAAGGCACCTACTACTACAACCCGGTGCAGCACCCCGAGCGCTCGCTCGCGCGGCGCAACGTGGTGCTGTCGCAGATGGCGAAGGCGCAGGTGATCACCGACGAGCAGCTGCGCACGCTGAGCGCGCAGCCGCTGCAGCTGCACTGGAGCCGGCAGCCCGATTTCCCGGCCACCGCGCCGCACTTCGCGGCCTATGCGCGCAAGTGGCTGCTCGACTGGGCCGACGAGCACGAGCACGACCTCTACGCCGACGGGCTGGTGATCGAGACCACGCTCGACAGCCGGCTGCAGGACGAAGCCGTGCGCGCCGTGCAGGCGCAGGCCGATGCACTGCAGCGGGTGGCCGATGTCGAGTGGAGCCGCCCGGCGCTGCCGCCGGTATCGACCGCGCCCGAGGCCTACGCGAAGCTGCTGGGCAAGGCCGAGCCGTTCGGCTACCTGTGGACCGGGCGGCGCGACCTCGTCACCGCGTTCCTGCGCGAGTCGCCGGAGTTCAAGCAGGCGGTCGACGCCGGCGCGGGCCCGGGCGAAGCGCTCGAGAAGCTGCGCGCCGACGCGCCGTTCATGGCGCGGCTGAAGGCGCAGAAGACACGGCTGGAGGCCGGCTTCGTCGCGATGGACCCGCGCAACGGCGAGATCCGCGCCTGGGTCGGCAGCCGCGATTTCGCGCAGGAGCAGTACGACCACGTCGCGCAGGCCGAGCGCCAGCCCGGCTCGACGTTCAAGCCCTTCGTCTACGGGGCCGCCCTCGAGGCGGGGCTGACGCCCGATCGCACCTTCGTTGACGGGCCGGTCGAGGTGACGATGGGCGGCACCGTCTGGCGGCCGACCGACATGTCGGGCGCGACCGGCGCGCCGATGACGATCCGCGACGGCCTCGCACTGTCGAAGAACACCATCACCGCGCAGGTCATGCAGGAGGTGGGCATCCCGCGCGTGGTGGCGCTCGCGAAATCGCTGGGCGTCGACCAGAGCCCGCTGGAGGCCGTGCCGTCGCTCGCGCTCGGCACCAGCCCGGTCACGCTGCTGGAGATGGTGAACGCCTATGCGTCGATCGCGCAGGTGGGCAGCGTGCACAAGCCGGTGTTCGTCAAGCGCATCAAGGACCGCACGGGGCGGGTGATCGCCGAGTTCGGCGAGGCCCCGCGCCGCGGCATGTCGCCCGAGGCCGCGACCGACCTGATCGACATGATGCGTGGCGTGATCGCGCGCGGCACCGGCACGCAGATCCGCACCCGATTCGGCGTGACCGGCGACCTGGCCGGCAAGACCGGCACGACGCAGAAGAACACCGACGGCTGGTTCATCCTGATGCACCCGGAGCTGGTCGCGGGAGCGTGGGTCGGCTTCAACGATGCGCGCGTCACGCTGCGCAGCAGCTGGTGGGGCCAGGGCGGGCACAACGCGGTGCGGCTGGTCGGCGATTTCTTCCGCGACGCGCAGAAGAAGGGGCTGGTCGACCCGAAGGCGAGCTTCCCGCCGCCGCGCGTGCCGGTGCCGGCGTTCGACCCGGCGGCGTCGGCGCCCGAGGGCGTGAACGAAGGCGAGGGCGGCAGCCTCGATCCGGCAAACACCGACGACCAGCCGCCCAAGACCTCGGAGGAGCTCGGGCAGGTGCTCAGCGGCATGGGCCTGGACCCGAAGACCGGCGTGCCGAGGTCGCCGGGCGATCGGCCTGCGCCCCGGCCGCAGCCGAGCCCTCCGAACCCTCAACCGATGGTTCCATTCCATGAAGAACCGGCGCCGCCACCCGCGGCACCGGCGGCTTCCGACAGCAGCCCATGAGGCTTTCGATGACCTGACCTGGGAGAAGACGAAGATGAGCTTTCCGATGACTTGGCTGCGTGCCGCGCAGCCTGCCCTGCTTGCCGTGCTGATCGCGACGGTGGGCACGCTTCACGCGCAATCGGCCGCTGCGCCCGAGGGAGCGGCCTCTGCGCCACAGAGGGCCGAGGCCGTGGCCTTGCGCCACCTGCTCGATACCGACCTCGCCGAGAACTTCCGTCGCGATCCCTTGGAGGCCACGGTGCTGGGCGTCCCCGGCTACAACGCGGCGCTGCCCGACCTGTCCGACGCCGAACAGCAGCGCGTGCAGGCCTACGACCGCGACATGCTTGCGCGCGTGCAGGCGATCAGCCCGGCCGGCCTGCGCGGCCAGGACCTGGTCTCGCGCCAGCTGCTGCTCGACAAGATGCGCATCGCCGTCGAATCGCAGCAGTTCGTGCATTCGGAAGAACTGGTGCTGACCACGCTGTGGGGCATCCAGTCGATGATGCCGCTGGCCGCGCAGATGACGCCGATGCGCAGCGCGGACGACTACCGCGATTACACCGCCCGCGTGAAGGGCGTGCCCCGCATGGCGGAGCAGACGCAGCAGCTCCTCGTGCGCGGCCTGCAGTCGGGCTGGGTGCAGCCCCGAGGCGTGGTCGATCGGGTGATCGCCGGCATCGACGCGCACCTGGTGGCCGATGCGGACGGCAGCGTGCTGCTGAAGCCGTTCAAGGCCTTCGTGCCCGCGGTGGCGCAGGACCAGCGCGACGCGCTGCTGCAGGCCGCGCGCGCTGCGGTGCGCGACGACTACCAACCGGCGCTGCGCCGCCTGCGCGAGTTCCTGGCGACCACCTACCGGCCGAAGGCGCCGGTCGACGTCGGCCTGTCGGCGCTGCCGGGCGGGGCGGCGTACTACGAGTTCCTGATCCGCACCGGCATCGTGCCGGACCAGGACGCCGGCAAGATCCACGCGCTCGGTTTGCGCGAGGTGGCACGGCTGCGGCGGGAGATCGCGCAGGTCGCGCGGCAGACCGGCTTCAAGGGCAGCACGCAGGCGTTCATGCACTACGTGAGCCACGACAAGCGCTTCTTCTTCACGTCCGAAGAGGCGGTGCTGGCCGCCTTCCGCGCGATGTCGGCGCGCGTCGATCCGCAGTTGCCGACGCTGTTCCACAGCGTGCCGCGCATGGCCTACGAGGTGCGCGGCATGTCGGCATCGGAGTCGGCCAGCAGCACGGCGGCCAACTACACGCCAGGCTCGCTGGAGCTCGGGACGCCCGGCTACTTCACGGTGAACGCGCGCGGCTTTGCCGGCGAGCCGACCTGGGAGGTGGAGACGCTGTTCCTGCACGAGACGGTGCCGGGGCACCACCTGCAGGGCGCCCGATCGGCCGAGATCGAGGGCCTGCACGACTGGCGCCGCCGCGGCAGCTGGAACGTGGCCTATGGCGAAGGGTGGGCGCTCTACGCCGAATCGCTGGGCTTCCAGCTCGGCATGTACCGCGATCCGTACCAGCACTACGGCCACCTGCAGGCGCAGCTGTTCCGCGCGGCGCGGCTGGTGGTCGACACCGGCATCCATGCATACCGCTGGCCACGCGCGAAGGCCGTCGACTACATGATCCGGCAGGCCGGTCTCGAACCGAAGAATGCCGCCAGCGAGGTCGACCGCTACTTCTCGAACCCGAGCCAGGCGCTGGGCTACCTGCTGGGCAAGCGCAAGCTGCTGGAGCTGCGCGAGCGATCGCAGCAGGCGCTGGGCGCGCGCTTCGACCTGCGCGACTTCCATACGGTGGTGATCGACAGCGGGAYGATGCCGCTGGCGGTGCTGGAGCAGCGGGTCGACGCGTGGATCGCGCGTGGCGGCGGGCGGCCGGATGGCGATGGCTGATCAAGCTGGGAGAATGCGCGGATGACGATTCCCCAGGACGCCCTGATCCAGATCGCCCGCCGCTACTCGCAGCTCGGCATGCAGGTGGCGAAGGCCTACCACCAGCGGCAGACCGAGCTGGAGCTCGACAAGGTGCTGATGCCCGAGCGCCTGTCGACGCCCGCCGGCACCGCGGCGTCGATCGCAACGCTCGAGGAATTGCGCGAGCTCACCGCGACGCACCGGCAGGCGTACCAGAAGCTGATGGTGGCGTTCGCCGGCGAGATGGCGAAGGCGCTCGAGGCGTTGCCCGAGGCCGTGCGCGATGCCGAGCGCGACCGCATCGTCCCGATGCTGGAATGGCAGTTCAACGCGCAGCGCGAGTTCTACGAGAACCGCGAGCGCTGGATCGTCGCGGCGCAGGAGGTGTGCGAGCTGATCGACGAGCGTCGCGCCAAGCTCACCTTCACCGATGACGGCGTGCTGTTCGAGGCCGACGAAGATCTCGACCGCTTCCAGGCCCTGATGACCTCGCTCGACGAGATGCAGCAGCGCGAGGGCGAGCAACTGGCGCAGCGCGTCGAGCGGATGAAGCGCTCGGCCGCTGCGCTCGGGATGAGCATCAGCGAATAGAGGGTTGGCGAGCAGGTTGCGCGCGCCTGGCAAGGCCTTTGCGTTGCGGCAGCGGCAGGAGGGCTACGATGAGCCTCAACTTGTCGAGACCCTCATGAATCAATTCCTGCTTCAACCCGCCGCCACGATCACCGCCGCGCTGATCACCAACCCGGCGCCCGGCGTGTCGCGCACCCGGATCGAGGACATGGGCGCGCTGTTCATCGCGGTCTACAACGAACTGGCCAAGGCGGCTGCAGCGGACGCCGAACGCGCGAAGCCGGCGACCGCCTGAAGCCAGAGCCCGATCTCGCCGAGACTTGGTCTCAGCGGGATCTCCCTGGGCTTTCAGCGGTTCTGCTGCGGCGGCCGGCCGAGGTGGCGGAACGTGATCCGCCCCTTGCTCAGGTCGTACGGCGACATCTCCAGCGACACGTTGTCGCCGGCCAGGATGCGGATGTGGTGCTTGCGCATGCGTCCCGACGTGTAGGCCACCAGCTTGTGGCCGTTCTCCAGCGTCACGCGAAAACGCGAGTCCGGCAGGATTTCGTTGACGACGCCGCTCATTTCGATCAGTTCTTCCTTGGCCATGAGGACACTCCTTAGGGGTTGGATGGTGAAGGCACGGCCACGCTGCGGCCGGCGACCCAGGCGAGGCCCTGGTCGGTGGCATAGCGCAATGCGGCGCGGGCGGTGTTGAAGAGCGGCGAGAAGCGCATGACCCGGTCATGGGTGGCGCTGCCTTGGCCGCTGCGGATGGAGACAGCGGCCTCGTGGCGGCCGTCGCTGCGGGAATGGCTGAGTGGCGAGACGAGGTATCTGCCGATTTCGATCGAGGTCTTGATGCAGTTCTTTCTAGGGCGCGACCGGCCTGCAGGTGCTCCCGTGGAGGACTGCTGCAGCGTCGATCGGTGATGGGGCGTCGATGTCGTCAGATGATGCAGCCCGCTGGACAGGCCGCCCGACACGCGCCAGGAGGAAGCATGGAGTCTACCACCCCGGCCTTTCCGGTGTCGCGCGGGTGTCTCGTGTGCCTGCCGTGCGCTCAGTGCCGAAGGCAACCCCAGCTTCGCGACGGTGTTGAAGGTGGCCAGAGCCCTGGGCTTCAGGCTGCACGCCTCGGCCCTCTGATTCAGCCCTTCTTCGGCCCCGCCAGCGAATCCCGCATGATCAGCTCCGGCCCGAACTCGCGCGACACCGGCAGCGCGGTGCCGAAGCACATGTTCGACAGCAGCCGGCAGGCGTTCAGCCCCATGTCGCCGACGACGATGCGGATCGTCGTCAGGCGCGGCGACAGCCACGCGGCGATGTCGGTGTCGTCGTAGCCCATCACCGACACGTCGCCCGGCACCGTCAGGCCGTCGGCCTGCAGGCGCGACATCGCCCCCATCGCCATCTGGTCGTTGCAGCAGAACATCGCGGTGAACTTCGCGCCCTCGGCGAGCAGCTGGCCGGTGCCGGCCCAGCCGCTCTCGGCAGCGAAGTCGCCGGTCACCATCGACACCGATTCGCGCGCGATGCCGGCCGCGGCCAGCGTGTCGAAGAAACCCTGCAGCCGCAACCGGTTGTCGGGGGCCGCCGCCGGCCCGGCAATCACCGCGATGCGGCGGTGCCCGTGCTCCAGCAGCGTGCGCGCCGCCAGCACGCCGCCGGCCTTGTGATCGACCGTGAAGCACTGGCTGCGCATGCCCTTCACGTCGCGGTTGACCACCGCCAGGTTCGGGAAGCGCCGCTTCAGCGCCAGGATGTCGGCATCGCGCAACGCATAGGTCGTCAGCAGCATGCCCTCGCACTGCCGGTCCATCAGGAACTCGATGCCGTTCAGCGCCTGCTCGCGCACGTCTTCGCCGCCGTGGCCGTTGGCGATCACCATGTGGCGGTCCTGGGCCCGCAGCTCCATGTCGATCGCATGCAGCATCGGGCCGTAGAACGGCCCCTTGAAATCGGGCACGTAGACGCCGATCGCGTTCGTGCTCTTCATCGACAGCGCACGCGCGATGCGCGACGGCCGGAAATCCAGCTGCTCGATCGCCGCCTGCACGCGCGAAGCCGAGTCGGCCGAGAACGGCCCCTTGCCCGAAATCACGCGTGACGCCGTGGCGACACCGACCCCGGCGAGTCGCGCCACATCCTTGATCGTGCCCACTGCTTGCACCTGCTCCAGACTACCGAATTGGCTCGGATCATAGTCTGGAGCTTGTGCAGGGGCTGTTTCTGCTTCGTAATGGACGATGGCGTCGACCCGCGAATCAGTAGTCGTCGCGGCCGTGGGTGGCGGTCGTGAAGCCGAGGAACTGCATCGAGCTGCCGTCCGGGCGGCGCGCCTTCGCGAGCGCCTGGAAGTTGGGAATCGCGACGCCGCGGTTCATGTAGCCGTTGACCGCGATGTCCATGTAGCCGGCCTCCAGGTGCTGGCCCTTGCAGTTGCGCACGCCGCTGCCGCTCTGCAGCGACTTCGCCATGTACTCCAGCCCCTTGGCCAGGCGCGGCGTGGTCTCGCCCGACGCCTTCCACAGCCACACCGAGGTGTCGCCGGCCTGGATCACCGCGATCTCGGCCGCCTGCGCGAGCCCTTCGAGGTTGTACTGCGGGTGCGTGCAGTCGCGGTCCTTCAGTTCATTGACCTCGCCGCTCGAGAAGACCGACAGCGGGATCATCTCGGTGACGCGCTGCAGGCCCGCCGCATAGCGCGTCGGGTTGTCCTGGTAGGCGCCGGCGGCCATCATCGCGAGGCCCGCCGACACCGCCCAGTTGTTGACCCGCGTGCGCGCCTTCGCGGCCTCGGTGTACTGGCGGTCGATGAAGCCGTTGAAGGTCGTGATGTCGGCCTGCGCCCAGCCGGCTTCGCCGTTGTTGTAGTGGCGGATGATCTCGGCCGCGCTGACCCACACCGGCAGCATCCACGCCGCCTCCAGCTGCACCTGGGCCGCATTCGTGCCCGAGGCCACCGAGAAGGTGCGGAAGGTCCTGCCCCAGTCGTTCAGGATCGCCACCGCCTTGTCGCGGTGCCGCGCGTCGCCGGTCTTCACCCAGCGCAGCGCGTTCAGGTAGGCGGCCTGCGCGTCGTTCTTGAAGCGCGCCTCCTGGTCGCCGATCGCGCTGCCCACCACCTGCACGTTGGACAAGGCCTTGTGCGAGTAGGTGTAGGCGCTGCGCGAGTCGTTCATCACCGCCTGGTAGCCGGTCTTCAGCACGCTCGGGTTGGCCGAGTTCTGCGCCGCCTTGAAGCTGTCGAGCCGCGCCTGCGTCAGGAAGATGCCGGGGTGGCGGAAGGTGGTCGGCGTGATGGCCTGCGCGCCTTCGCGTGCCACCGCGGCGTCGTCGGTCGGCGCGTCGGCGACCTGGGCGCTGTCGTCGACGGCCGCGGCCTGCGCGCCGTCGTCTTCGCCGGTGTTGCCGCCGCCGCACGCCGCCAGCAGGGCCAGCGCGATCGGGGCCAGGGCCCAGCGCAGGCGCCGGGTCGTTGCGTGGAATTTCTTCATGGTGTTGTCCTCGCTCACTTGATGCTGAAGCTGTCGCCGTAGACCTTCCAGTTCAGCGGCGTGTTGAGGTCGAAGTTGCCGGCCTTCAGCCACACGCGCTGCGCGGTGTCGACGCGCGTCGTGTCGCTGTGGGCCTCTTCCTTGTTCATCTCGACCACGCGGGCATCCATGAAGGCGTTCAGGTAGGTCGCCTCGTCGCCGCCCTGGGCCGGGGTCCTGGCCTTGGCCATCGCCGCCTTGCGGACGCTCATCGCGCCTTCATAGCCGTGCATCACGGCCGCGTCGTAGTAGGCGAACTGGCCGAGTGCGCGCAGGCCGTCACCCTTGGCCTTGTTGACCGACGGGTTGAAGTAGACGTTGTCGCGCTCGTAGTCCTGCGACTGCTGGAACACCACGTCGGCGGCGGCGGTCTTCCAGTCGCCGGTGAAGGTCGGGTCGAGCCCGGCGTGCGACTCGGTGTTGTTCACCTTCTTCAGCGCCGGCAGGTACTTCGACAGCACGTTGCCCGGCTTGCGGTTGGTGTACTCCTGCACCACCTCCAGCATGTCGCCGGTGCCCGAGCAGAAGCCGATGATGCCGGCGGTGTAGCCGCGGCCGTCATGGATGTCCTGGATGTAGGCGTACTGCGCCTTCCAGTTCAGCGACGAGTTCTCGGCGCTGGAGACGATCTGCATCGCGATGTCCTTCTTGCGGGCATCGAACAGGTCGGACGACGACGGGGCCGGTGCGGGCGCCGGAGCCGGTGCCGGGGCAGGCGCCGGAGCGGGCGCAGGGGCCGGAGC
>NZ_JBFUGN010000026.1:0-19609 GCF_056402895.1 Rhizobacter sp. P3_B12
GTCCATGCGCGCCGGGCCGACCCGCCGCGCGAGCGCCATGCAGTGGCGGAACAGCCAGCGCTTGGGCGCGCTCGCGTCTTCCATGCGGATCATCACGCTGGTGAGCAGCGCCTCGAAGACGCGCGGCGGCGCGAAGTAGTAGGTCGGCCCGACCTCCTTCAGGTCGATGCCGACGGTGGCGGGCGACTCCGGGCAGTTGACGACGTAGCCGCAGGCGAGCCACTGCGCGTACGAGAACACGTTCTGGCCGATCCACGCGGCCGGCAGGTAGGCGAGCACCTCTTCGCCGTCGGACAACTTGTCGAAGCGGGCGCCGGCGCGCGCCCGGTCGATCAGGCTCGCATGCGTGTGCACCACGCCCTTCGGCTGGCCGGTGGTGCCGGAGGTGAAGAACATCGCGGCCACGTCCTCGGGCCGGTTGCGCTGTACTTCATCGTGGACGTACGCCGGGTGCGCGGCATGGAAGAGGCGGCCGGCCGCGACCAGCGCGTCGAGCGAGGCCAGGCCGGGCTCGTCATAGTGGCGCAGCCCGCGCGGGTCGTCGAACCAGATGTGCGAGAGGGCCGGGGCGGGGCACTGCGGGCGGATCTCGAGCAGCTTGTCGACCTGCTCCTGGTCTTCGACCACCGCGAACGCGACGCCGGCATTGACGATCGGGAACACGAACTCGGCAGCGGCCGCATCCTGGTACAGCGGCACGGGAATCGCGCCCAGCGATTGCGCGGCGAGCATCGTCGCGTACAGCCGCGGCCGGTTCTCGCCGACGACGATCAGGTGCTGGCCGCGCTGCAGGCCGGCCTGCGCGAGGCCGGCGGCGAGCTCGCGCACCAGCGTGGCGAGCTGGGCCCAGCTCAGCGTCTGCCAGATGCCGAACTCCTTCTCGCGCAGCGCCGGTGCGTCCGGCCGCTGCGCGGCATGGTCGAGCATCAGACGGGGGAACGTCGTCAGCACCGCTGTCTCCTGGTTGTTTCCGGGCGTTTGCGGCGACTGTACGAACAAGTTTGACGCCAGGTTGTCGTTCTGACGACAATCTTCGGGACATCCCCCTTCGGTCTTACCCGAGGCTATGCGCCGATCGTGCGCAGGCCGCTCGGCGTGTGGATGTGTGCGACCAACTGCGGCCGGGCGCCTGCGGGGAGCGGCGACACCTGCACGGACGTGTCGAGACCGAGTGTCGCGAGCAAGGCCATCACACGGTCGGGCTCCGGATGCCGGGCTTCGAAGCGGTGCAGCGCGCAGCCCACGTCCTGAAGGCCGGATGCCGGGTGGGTGGGCGCCTGCCATTCGATCAGTGCCGGCGCGATGCCATCCATCGGCAAGCTCCCGTCGGCCGGGATGGTGATGAGCCACTGCAAGGCGCCGCGGGTGATCGGCTCGATCTCGCCGAGTGCTTCGGATGCGGCTGCGGTGGCGCTCCGGATGTCGTGGGTGCGAGCGACCCAGTTGGACAGGCGGGGCAGGGCGTGCGGGTGCAGCGTGTCGAGTGCGAACCAGCGCGGCCGGCCCGGCGCAGGCGCGGCGGGATTCACCGCGATGAGCTCGAGGAAGAGGTCGTCGCCCAGGCGCAGCAGCAGGTTGTGCGTGCCCATGCGCGGATGCTCACCGCCGGGCTGCAGCTCGACGCCGAGCGCGTCGCGGACGAACGCGGCGCCCTGCGCCAGCGTCGGTGCGGTGATGGTGATGTGATCGAGCTGGCACGGATGCATCGCACGTCCTCGCGGGAGGGATCGGCGGATTCTGCCGGTTTGACGATCTCTCGCTCCGCTACCCACAATCCCGGGAATGGCGAGGACATCTTCATGGGAGCCGTGATTCCACCGGTCGTGCCGACCCTGCCGAAGGCGGGGCAGCCGCCGCTGCGCGTGCGCGCCCGCCAGGCCAGTGCCGACGAGCTGCGCGACATCCCGTGGCTGCAGTCGCTGCAGGCCGACGAGCGCGAGCGTGCCGTCGACGACCTGAAGGTGGTGCAGGTCGATGCCGGCGAGCTGCTGTGCCGGGTCGGCAAGCCGGCGACCTTCTGGTTCGGCGTGGTCGACGGGTTGCTGAAGATGAGCAACGACTCGGCGCTTGGCATGCCGATGACCTTCACCGGCGTGCCGCCGGGCGGCTGGTTCGGCGAGGGCACGGTGCTCAAGCGCGAGGTCTACCGCTACAACATCCAGGCGCTGCGCAAGAGCGTGGTGGCGGGCATCACGGTCGAGACCTTCCACTGGCTGATCGACCGCAGCATCCCGTTCAACCGCTTCGTGATGCAGCAGCTGAACGAGCGGCTCGGGCAGTTCATCGGCGCGCGCGAGATCGATCGGTTGAACGATCCGGATGCGCGGGTGGCGCGCAGCCTCGCGTCGCTGTTCCACCCGGTGCTGTACCCCGGCGTCGGCACGCTGCTGCGGATCACGCAGCAGGAGCTGGGCTACCTGGTCGGGCTGTCGCGGCAGCGGGTGAATGAGGCACTGCATGCGCTGCAGGCCGAGGGGCTGATCCGCATCGAGTACGGCGGCTTGCGGGTGATCGACCTGGAAGGCCTGCGGCGACGGCTGCAGCGTTCCGCCGATCCAGGATTGGCATCCGGGCTACACGATTCCTGAAGTGGACTTGGAACTTGCCGATGGGCGATGGGTACATAGCGCGCATCCCATTCGCCTGGAGTCGTTGATGAGACCCATCGCCAAGCCCGAGTCCGCTCACCTCGACACTCGACTGTCTGCAACAGACAGGCTCAAGTTGCTTGACGAGGAATTCAGCAACCTCGACCTGTCGCCGAACTCATCCAGTGTTTGGTTTGACCCTCAAAAAGACACGGGAGACGCTCGATTCGGCCGCAAGTGCGTCAATGCCTATATCGAGACGAGGAAATTGTCTTGGCCTCGAAACATGGATCTATACGCCGAGGAATCCGAAAAAATCAGCAAGGAGGCCGTGGCGCGTTGGTGTGCCAACAACGGGCTCTTCGAAAACTTCATGCGGGTGGCACTCGAGTGTCGCGTCGAGACCCTCACAGTGGACACGACGCTGGGTGCGGAAACGGCCTGCCGCGCCTTGTCCCGCTGCTCCGGGCTTCGAACGTTGCGCATCCACTATGCGGCCGTGAGCGAAGCTGCTCTCATCTCGCTCATCGAGAACGACACCCTGGAATTCCTGCAGCTCTTTGACTGCACCTTGACTCCGTCAGTCGAAGAGATTGCAGCCATCCAGCGCACCTGCGGGCCGCAAAAGCGGCTCGAATTCTTGAGCTGTGTAGCCAAGGGAGTGGGGCGCGCGGCATTTGATCCACTGGTCAACATTCTGAGCTGCTGTCCGGCGCTCACGCGGTTGTGGGTGGAAGTCGGGCATGACGCGGCAAGCGTGAGATCGTTGATCACGGTGTTGGAGCAGCATCGGTCAGTGCAAGACCTGCACGTTGAGGTTCAATCAATGGCCGCTGCAGAGGCGCTGCTTGCCGCCTTGGCGTCAGACCAATCGCCGTTGAAGCTAGTCAACCTCAAGGTTGTTAACTGTGATTCAAGCGCAATAGACAAAAAGCGCAACGTAGTTGATTGGGGGGCATACGAGCGCACAGTAGTCGCCAGCGCGACCGCGGTGAAACTCGCCAGCGACCTCATTCGACGCGATGGTGGGCTGCAAAGGCTTGAGTTTGCTCACATCGAATTTCGAGGCGTTGCCATTGCGGATCTGCTTTCGGCTTGGCGGCAGAATCGATCGCTTCTGACATTGAAAGCCAGCTTCTGGAGCCCCGAGAGCATATACAGTCGCGGTGGCTCGCCGGAACATGAGGAATATGAGAAACAGAAGATCCTCGCGAAGCGTCTGGAGCAACGAAACAGAGCGTTCCACCGCGCCAAGCTCGGCATCGCGAACGCCGTTGTAGCCAGCTTTTCGATGAACCTGAATAAGGACGTCGCCGCGTTGATTGCCCGGGATCTGATAGGCAACCACACACCCGCGGAACTGAAGGCGGCCCACGGCGTCATGGCAGTCAACCGCGCAAGCGCTGCAAGTGTCGAGAGGGCTCTGCCTGCGCCGCTGCGCATGGACCGGGTTCGTTGGTGACCCACCGCGATGGCTCCGCACCCCCAGGGCGCTACTCCTCCAGCTCCGCCTTCGCCATCTCCACGTCCAGTCGCTCCATCGCATCCGCCGGATTGAAGGCGGCCGCATCGGCGTACAGCTGCTCGGCCTCCTTCATCTTCTTGTCGCCCTCGAGCATCACCAGCCCGTTTGCGTACTCCACCATCGCGATCGCCGAATCCGGATTCAGCTTCAGCGCGGTCTTGAACGCTGCAAGACCCGCCTCCTTGCTCGCCCCCTGCGTGCGCCCGAGCAGCGAGCCCACCTTGTCGATCACCTCGGCGTGGAAGGTGCCCAGGCCGATGTGCGCATCGGCATGCTTGGGCTGCAGCTTGATCGCCGTCTCCAGCGCGCCCTTGACCTTGCTGCCCAGCCCCTGCGTCAACGCCTTCGCGACGCTGATGCCCTGGCTGTAGCGGCCCAGCGCATAGGCCGACAGGTACCAGGCGTTCGCGTTCTTCGGGTCCTCGGCGGCCTGCGCCTCGGCGCGCTCGGCGACCTCCTGGAACAGCGCGAGCTTGGTCTTCTCGTTCTTCTCCAGGTAGTTCGCGTAGATGGCCTGCGCCTTGTTCGCGACAGTGATGCCGGCGCCGCCCGCCTTCAGCCCGGCCTCGGTCGCCTTCTGGAACTCGCCGGCGTGGAACAGCGCCCACGCGGCCAGCACCTTGTCGTCCTTCGGCAGCGGCTCGGCATCGCCGGCATGCAGCCGCGCCCACTTCTTCTTCAGGCTCGCGGCGTCGAAGCTGTACTCGGCGGCGTCGTACGGGAAAGCGGTCCACTTGGCCATGGTTGTCTCCTGGGGTCAGCGCTTGGGCAGCGCATTCTGGTAGTTGCCGACCAGCGCGAGCAGGTGCTCGCGCGCGGCGGCGTCGAGGTAAGGCGTCAGCAGGCTCAGCACATGGAAGGCGCCGCGCAGCAACGCGGCACCGGCGCTCTCGGGCTCGAGCGCGTGGCGCGGATCGCGCACGTACTCGTAGCTCAGCCAGTAGGTCAGCACGACCACCATCGCGGTCGCGACCGGCTCGGTCTCGCGGGCTTCGAGGCCGGTCCGGCCGGACCGGGCGATGGCGCCACCGCGCGCCAGGCCGTCGAGCACCGCGCGCACCGCGCGCGACTTCTCGTCGAGGATCTTCTGGAACTGCGTCTCCAGCCGGCGGTTCTTCGACAGCAGGTCGTTCAGGTCGCGGTACAGGAAGCGGTACTGCCAGATCAGCTCGAACAGCATGTGGAAGAACAGCCATGCGTCCTCGACATGGCGCACGTCGTCGGCCGCGCGCAGCAGCGTGAGCAGCGATTGCTCGTAGCGGCCGAACAGCGTGTTGATCAGCTCGTCCTTCGCCGGGTAGTGGTAGTACAGGTTCCCGGGACTGATCTTCAACTCGGCCGAGATCAGCGTCGTCGAGACGTTCGGTTCGCCGAAGCGGTTGAACAGGTCGAGTGCGACCTCGAGGATGCGCTCGGCCGTGCGGCGCGGCGGCTTCGGGTCTTTCGAGGCGGTGGCCATCGGCGTTGTCGTTCTGGTGGGTGGCAGGTCCCTGGCGCGGGCAATCTAGCACCAAGTCCCGCGCCCGCCGGGCGGTATTTGCCCGTGCCAGCAGGAATGACGGCCGCTGCCTACAATCGCCGCCTTCTCCCGGAAGAACATGGCAGCCATCTCGTTCCAGCAGGTCAGCAAGACCTATCGCTCCAAGAATGCGCACAACGAGGTTCGCGCGCTGTCCGAAGTCAGCATCGACATCGAGCCCGGCGAGTTCTTCGGGCTGCTCGGGCCCAACGGCGCCGGCAAGACCACGCTGATCAGCATCCTCGCCGGCCTGTCGCAGGCCACCAGCGGGCGGGTGCTGGTGCATGGCCACGATGTCGTCACCGACTATGCCGCCGCGCGCCGCAGCCTGGGCATCGTGCCGCAGGAGCTGGTCTTCGACCCGTTCTTCACCGTGCGCGAGTCGCTGGTGATCCAGAGCGGCTATTTCGGCGTGCGCGGCAACGACGCCTGGATCGACGAACTGCTGCACAGCCTCGGTCTTGCCGACAAGGCGAATGCCAACATGCGCCAGCTGTCGGGCGGCATGAAGCGCCGCGTGCTGGTCGCGCAGGCGCTGGTGCACCGCCCGCCGGTGATCGTGCTCGACGAGCCGACCGCCGGCGTCGATGTCGAGCTGCGCCAGACGCTGTGGCACTTCATCGCGCGCCTCAACAAGGAAGGCCACACGGTGCTGCTGACCACCCACTACCTCGAGGAGGCCGAGGCGCTGTGCAACCGCATCGCGATGCTGAAGCAGGGCCGCGTGGTGGCGCTCGACCGCACCTCGGCGCTGCTGGCCGGCACCGCGAGCACGATGCTGCGCTTCAAGATGGATGCGCCGCTGCCGGCCTCGCTGGCCGCGCAGGCGCGGGTGACAGGCCGCATCGTGCAGATCAAGGCGCATGACGCGCACGAGGTCGAGACGGTGCTGGGCGTGCTGCGCGCCGCCGGCTGCCAGCCCGAAGACCTGGAGATCGGCCGCGCCGACCTGGAAGACGTGTTCCTCGACATCATGAACGGGCCGGYGGAGGTGAAGGCATGAGCGCGGTTCCAGGGCTTCTTTCCGGCACGCGCACGCTGCTTTACAAGGAGGTGCTGCGCTTCTGGAAGGTCAGCTTCCAGACGGTGGCCGCGCCGGTGCTGACGGCCGTGCTGTACCTGCTGATCTTCGGCCACGCGCTCGAGGACCACGTCAAGGTCTACGGCACCGTCAGCTACACCGCGTTCCTGATCCCCGGCCTGGTGATGATGAGCGTGCTGCAGAACGCGTTCGCCAACAGCAGCTCGTCGCTGATCCAGAGCAAGATCACCGGCAACCTGGTGTTCCTGCTGGTCACGCCGCTCAGCCACTGGGCCTGGTTCCTGGCGTACGTAGGCGCGGCCATCGTGCGCGGCCTGGTGGTCGGCCTGGGCGTGCTGCTGGTCACGCTGTGGTTCGCGCCGCTGACGGTCGCGCAGCCGCTGTGGATCCTGGTGTTCGCGGTCGCCGGGGCCGCGCTGATGGGTGCGCTCGGGCTGGTGGCCGGCCTGTGGGCCGAGAAGTTCGACCAGATCGCCGCGTTCCAGAACTTCATCGTGATGCCGATGACCTTCCTGTCGGGCGTCTTCTACTCGGTGCATTCGCTGCCGCCGCTGTGGCTGAAGGTCAGCCACCTGAACCCGTTCTTCTACATGATCGACGGCTTCCGGCACGGCTTCTTCGGCGTCAGCGACGTGTCGCCATGGACCAGCCTGGCGGTGGTGGCGGGCAGCCTGGCGATGGTGTGCGGGCTGTGCCTGCACCTCTTGCGCATCGGCTACAAGATCAGGCACTGAACAACCCGGATTGGCATCCGGGCTACCTGCCTGGGTGATAATCGCGCTCCTTATGGCCGATCCCACCCCCGACGACGTCCAGCGCTTCATCGCGCAAGGGCTCGCCTGCGAGCACTTGCAGGTCGAGGGCGATGGTCGCCACTTCTTCGCCACCATCGTTTCGGCGGAGTTCGAGGGTGCCAGCCGCGTCGCGCGCCACCAGCGCGTGTACCAGGCCCTCGGCGATAGAATGCGCGAGCAAATCCACGCGCTGTCGATGAAGACCCTCACGCCCGCCGAGTGGGCCCACGCTGCCGAGCCCGCCTCGGCCCACCACCACCACTGAACCCAGCCGCAGTGTCCGCTGCGGCTGGCGGGCCTGCGGGTGCAGGTCATTCAGCCGTGTCGGGCCTGGGCGATTCCTAAGCCATGGACAAACTCCTCATCCGCGGTGGCCGCCAGCTGAACGGCGAAGTCACGATCTCCGGTGCCAAGAACGCCGCGCTGCCGGAGCTGTGCGCCGCGCTGCTCACCGCCGAGCCGGTCACGCTGACCAACGTGCCGCGCCTGCAGGACGTGAGCACCACGCTGAAGCTGCTGCGCAACATGGGCGTCAGCGCCGAGCGCAGTGAATCCGAGCCTGACACCGTCGCGCTGAACGCCGGGGCCGTCACTTCGCCCGAAGCCCCGTACGACCTGGTCAAGACCATGCGGGCGTCGATCCTGGTGCTGGGCCCGCTGCTGGCGCGCTTCGGCGAGGCCACGGTCTCGCTGCCCGGCGGCTGCGCGATCGGCTCGCGCCCGGTCGACCAGCACATCAAGGGCCTGCAGGCGATGGGTGCCGACATCGTGGTCGAGCACGGTTACATCATCGCGAAGACGAAACGTCTGCGCGGGGCTCGCATCACGACCGACATGGTCACCGTGACCGGCACCGAGAACCTGCTGATGGCCGCGACGCTGGCCGAGGGCGAGACGGTGCTCGAGAACGCCGCCCAGGAGCCGGAGATCCGCGACCTGGCCGAGATGCTGATCGCGATGGGCGCGAAGATCGAAGGCCACGGCGGCAGCAGGATCCGCATCCAGGGCGTCGACCGGCTGGGTGGCGTGCAACACCGGATCGTTCCCGACCGCATCGAGACCGGCACCTTCCTGTGCGCGGTGGCGGCCACCGGCGGCGATGTCGTGCTGCGCCGCGCCCGCGCCGACCACCTCGACGCCGTGATCGACAAGCTGCGCGAGGCCGGCGTCACGATCGAATCCGGCCCCGACTGGATCCGCGTGAAGAACGCGAAGCGCCCGCGCGCGGTGGGCTTTCGCACCAGCGAGTACCCGGCCTTCCCGACCGACATGCAGGCGCAGTTCATGGCGCTGAACTGCATCGCCGAAGGCGCGGCCAAGGTCACCGAGACGATCTTCGAGAACCGCTTCATGCACGTCAACGAGCTGGTGCGGCTGGGCGCGAAGATCGAGGTCGACGGCCACACCGCGGTGATGACCGGCGTCGAGCGCCTGTCCGGCGCCACCGTGATGGCGACCGACCTGCGCGCCTCCGCCAGCCTCGTGATCGCCGGCCTGGTGGCCGACGGCGAGACGGTGGTCGACCGCATCTACCACCTGGACCGCGGCTACGACCAGATGGAAGCCAAGCTGCGCGGCATCGGCGCCGACATCGAAAGAGTCAAGTGATGCTGACCCTCGCCCTGTCGAAAGGCCGGATCTTCGACGAGACGCTGCCGCTGCTGAAGGCGGCCGGCATCGAGGTGACCGAAGACCCGGAGAAGTCGCGCAAGCTGATCCTCGGCACCAACCAGCCCGAGGTGCGGGTGGTGCTGGTGCGCGCGACCGACGTGCCGACCTACGTGCAGTACGGCGGCGCCGACCTCGGCGTGGCCGGCAAGGACATCCTGCTGGAGCACGGCGGCCAGGGCCTGTACCAGCCGCTCGACCTGCGCATCGCGAAGTGCCGCATGAGCGTCGCTGTGCGGGCCGATTTCGACTACGCCGCGGCCGTCAAGCAGGGCTCGCGCATCCGCGTCGCGACCAAGTACGTCGGCGTCGCGCGCGACCACTTCGCCGAGAAGGGCGTGCACGTCGACCTGATCAAGCTGTACGGCTCGATGGAGCTCGCACCGCTGACCGGCCTGGCCGACGCGATCGTCGACCTGGTGTCGACCGGCAGCACGCTGAAGGCCAACCACCTGGTCGAGGTCGAGGAGATCATGCAGATCTCGTCGCGCCTGGTCGTCAACCAGGCGGCGCTGAAGCTCAAGCGCGAGCCCTTGCGCCGCATCATCGATGCCTTTTCCACTGCCATAGAGTCCCGATCATGAGCGTGAAGATCCGCCAGCTCGCCACCACCGCCACCGGCTTTGAAGCCGATTTCCAGCGGGTGCTGCATTGGTCGGCGGAGACGGATCATGCGATCGAGGAGCGCGTCGCTGCCATCCTGGCGGACGTGCAGGCGCGCGGCGATGCCGCGGTGCTGGAATACACGCAGCGCTTCGACGGCTTGAGCGCTCCGTCGGTCGCTGCGCTCGAGATCACGCGCGGCGAGTTGCAGGCTGCCCTGCAGGCCATCACGCCGGCGCAGCGCAGCGCGCTCGAAACGGCGGCGCAGCGCGTGCGCAGCTACCACGAGCGCCAGCTCGAGGCCTGCGGCCGCTCGTGGAGCTACCGCGACGAAGACGGCACGCTGCTCGGCCAGAAGGTGACGCCGCTCGACCGTGTCGGCATCTACGTGCCGGGCGGCAAGGCCGCCTATCCGTCGAGCGTGCTGATGAATGCGGTGCCGGCCAAGGTGGCGGGTGTCGGCGAGATCGTGATGGTGGTGCCGACCCCCCAGGGCGAGCGCAACGCGATGGTGCTGGCCGCCGCCGCGATCGCCGGCGTCGACCGCGTCTTCACGCTCGGCGGCGCGCAGGCCGTGGCCGCGCTGGCCTACGGCACGGCCACCGTGCCGGCCGTCGACAAGATCACCGGCCCCGGCAACGCCTATGTCGCGAGTGCCAAGCGGCGCGTGTTCGGCAAGGTCGGCATCGACATGATCGCCGGGCCGAGCGAGATCCTGGTGCTGGCCGACGGCAGCACGCCGCCCGACTGGGTCGCGATGGATCTGTTCAGCCAGGCCGAGCACGACGAGCTCGCGCAGAGCATCCTGCTGTGCCCCGATGCGGCCTACATCGCGCGCGTCGCCGAGGCCATCGACCGGCTGCTGCCCGACATGCCGCGCCGCGCCGTGATCCGCGCGTCGCTCGAAGGCCGTGGCGCATTGATCCACACCCGCAGCATGGAAGAGGCCTGCGAGATCAGCAACCGCATCGCGCCGGAGCACCTGGAGGTCAGCTCGGCCGAGCCGGCGCGCTGGGAGCCGCTGCTGCGCCATGCCGGTGCGATCTTCCTCGGCGCGTTCACCAGCGAGAGCCTGGGCGACTACTGCGCCGGGCCGAACCACGTGCTGCCGACCTCGGGCACCGCGCGCTTCTCGTCGCCGCTGGGGGTCTACGACTTCCAGAAGCGCTCCAGCCTGATCGAGGTCAGCGAGGCCGGCGCGCAGGTGCTGGGACCGATCGCGGCCGAACTCGCGTATGGCGAAGGCCTGCAGGCGCATGCCCGGGCCGCCGAACTTCGACTGAAAGGGAACAAGGGATGAGCGCCGCACTGGAACAACGCATGCAACGGGTGATCCGCCAGGACATCCAGTCGATGCATGGCTACGCGGTGCAGCCGTCGGCGGGGCTGGTCAAGCTCGACACGATGGAGAACCCGTTCCCGCTGCCGCCCGCGCTGCGCGAGGCCCTGGGCCAGCGCCTGGCCGACGTGGCGCTGAACCGCTACCCGGCCGAGCGCGGCGACCTGCTGCGCGCGAAGCT
Source organism: Rhizobacter sp. P3_B12 (assembly GCF_056402895.1). NCBI lineage: Bacteria > Pseudomonadati > Pseudomonadota > Betaproteobacteria > Burkholderiales > Sphaerotilaceae > Rhizobacter > Rhizobacter sp. P3_B12. Next base: position 11,260 of record NZ_JBFUGN010000026.1, read on the forward strand.
CGCCGCGCATGCCGGCATGCCCGATGACTGCGACATCATGCTGGGCAACGGCTCCGACGAGCTGATCTCGCTGCTGGCGCTGGCCTGCGACGTGCCGGGCAACAGCGTGCTGGCGCCATTGCCGGGCTTCGTGATGTACGCGATGTCGGCCAAGCTGCAGGGCCTGCCGTTCATCGGCGTGCCGACCACGGCCGATTTCGAGCTCGACCTGCCGGCGATGCTGGCCGCGGTGCGTGAGCACCAGCCGGCGCTCGTCTACCTCGCCTACCCGAACAACCCGACTGCGAACCTCTGGGACGATGCGGCGATCGACGCGATCATCGAGGCGGCCCCGGGCCTGGTGGTGATCGACGAGGCCTACCAGCCGTTCGCCGCGCGCGACTCGATGGCGCGCCTGAAGCGCCACGAGCACGTGCTGCTGATGCGCACGATGAGCAAGTTCGGGCTGGCCGGCGTGCGCATCGGCTACCTGATCGGGCGCAAGCCGCTGGTCGCCGAGGTCGACAAGCTGCGCCCGCCGTTCAACATCAGCGTGCTGAACTGCGAGGCGGCGCTGTTCGCGCTGGAGCACGCCGACGAGTACGCGCGCCAGGCGGCGATCATCCGCAGCGAGCGCGACCGGCTGCTGGCCGCGTTGCGCGACCTGCCGGGCGTGCAGCCGTTCCCGAGCGAGGCCAACATGATCCTGGCCCGGGTGGCCGATTCGGCGGCCGCGTTCGCCGGCATGAAGGCGCGCGGCGTGCTCGTGAAGAACGTCGCCGGCCTGCACCCGCTGCTGGCCAACTGCCTGCGCCTGACGGTGGGCACGCCGGACGAGAACGTGAAGATGCTGCAAGCCCTGAAGGAAAGCCTGTGATGAGCACCGTGGAACGCAAGGCGGAGGTGGTCCGCCACACCAGCGAGACGCAGATCCGCGTCAGCCTGAACCTCGACGGCACCGGCGTCGCGAAATTCCACACCGGCATCGGCTTCTTCGACCACATGCTCGACCAGATCGCCCGCCACGGGCTGATCGACCTCGACATCGACGCGAAGGGCGACCTGCACATCGACGGCCACCACACGGTGGAAGACGTCGGCATCACGCTCGGCCAGGCGATGGCCAAGGCGGTGGGCGACAAGAAGGGCCTCAGGCGCTACGGCCATGCCTACGTGCCGCTCGACGAGGCGCTGTCGCGCGTGGTGATCGACTTCTCCGGGCGGCCGGGGCTGCACATGCGGGTCGACTTCAAGAGCGGCATGATCGGCGCGCTCGACACGCAGCTGGTCTACGAGTTCTTCCAGGGTTTTTCGAACCACGCCGGCGTCACGCTGCACATCGACAACCTGCACGGCGAGAACGCCCATCACCAGTGCGAGACGATCTTCAAGGCGTTCGCACGGGCGCTGCGGATGGCGCTGGAGATCGATCCGCGCGCGTCGACCGTCATTCCTTCCACGAAGGGGAGCCTCTAAGTGGCACGCACCGTCGCGGTCGTCGACTACGGCATGGGCAACCTGCGCTCGGTGTCGCAGGCGGTGATGCACGTGGCGCGCGGGGAGGGGGTCGACGTGATCGTCACCTCGAAACCCGACGAGGTGTACGCCGCCGAGCGCGTCGTGCTGCCCGGCCAGGGCGCGATGCCCGATTGCATGCGCGAGCTGCGCGACTCCGGCCTGCAGGAGGCCGTGCTGCACGCGGCAGCCCACAAGCCGCTGATGGGCGTGTGCGTCGGCATGCAGATGCTGCTGTCGACCAGCGAAGAAGGCCCGACCGACGGCCTCGGGCTGATCCCCGGCGCGGTGCGGCGTTTTCGGCTCGCCGGGCAGTTGCAACCCGACGGCAGCCGCTTCAAGGTGCCGCAGATGGGCTGGAACCAGGTCTGGCAGCGGGCCCAGCCGCGCGTGCACCCGATCTGGGCGGGCGTGCCGGACGGGTCGTACTACTACTTCGTCCACAGCTTCTACGCGCAACCGGCCGATCCGGCCGACAGTGCAGGTGAAACCGATTACGGCGTTCGCTTTACCTGCGCGCTGGCTCGGGATAACATTTTCGCCACGCAGTTCCACCCCGAGAAAAGTGCCGAGCACGGGCTTGCCCTGTACCGTAACTTCCTGCATTGGACTCCTTGAACGCTTTCCAGCGTCATCCTTGCGACCTTCTCGGCTTGTTCGCCTACCTCTCCCTACCCGACTGATTCGGCCATGCTGCTGATCCCCGCCATCGACCTGAAAGACGGTCACTGTGTCCGCCTGAAGCAGGGCGACATGAACGACTCCACCACCTTCAGCGAGGACCCGGCCGCAATGGCGCGACGGTGGGTCAACGCCGGTGCGCGGCGCCTGCACCTGGTCGACCTGAACGGCGCGTTCGCCGGCAAGCCGGTCAACGAGGCGGCCATCAAGGCCATCCTGGCCGAGGTCGGCGACGACATCCCGGTGCAGCTGGGCGGCGGCATCCGCGACCTCGACACCATCGAGCGCTACCTCGACGACGGCCTGAGCTTCGTGATCATCGGCACCGCCGCGGTCAAGAGCCCCGGCTTCCTGAAGGACGCCTGCAGCGCGTTCGGCGGCCACATCATCGTCGGGCTCGACGCCAAGGACGGCAAGGTCGCGACCGACGGCTGGAGCAAGCTGACCGGCCACGAGGTGATCGACCTCGCGAAGAAGTTCGAGGACTACGGCGTCGAAGGCGTGATCTACACCGACATCGGCCGCGACGGCATGCTCAACGGCATCAACATCGACGCGACGGTGAAGCTGGCGCAGGCGCTGTCGATCCCGGTGATCGCGTCGGGCGGGCTGTCGGACCTGGCCGACATCGAGCGGCTGTGCGCGATCGAGGACCAGGGCGTCGAAGGCGTGATCTGCGGCCGGGCCATCTACACCGGCAACCTCGACTTCGCGCTGGCGCAGAAGCGCGCCGACGAGCTCAACGGCAAACTGAGCGGCGCGTGATGCTGGCCAAGCGAATCATCCCCTGCCTCGACGTCACCGGCGGGCGGGTCGTCAAGGGCGTCAACTTCGTCGAGTTGCGCGATGCCGGCGATCCGGTCGAGATCGCCGCCCGCTACAACGAGCAAGGCGCCGACGAGATCACCTTCCTCGACATCACCGCCACCAGCGATGGCCGCGGCCTGCTGCTGCACATGATCGAGGCGGTGGCCTCGCAGGTCTTCATCCCGCTGACGGTCGGTGGCGGCGTGCGCACGGTGGACGACGTCCGCACGCTGCTGAACGCCGGCGCCGACAAGGTCAGCTTCAACTCGGCCGCGGTGGCCAACCCGCAGGTGATCCGCGATGCGTCGGCCAAGTACGGCGCGCAGTGCATCGTGGTGGCGATCGACGCCAAGTCGCGTGACGACGGCCAGCCCGGCTGGCAGGTCTACACCCACGGCGGGCGCCGCAACACCGGGATCGATGCGGTCGAATGGGCGCGCACGATGGCCGAGCACGGTGCCGGCGAGATCCTGCTGACCAGCATGGACCGCGACGGCACGCGCATCGGCTTCAACCTGCCGCTCACGCGGGCGGTCAGCGATGCGGTCGACGTGCCGGTGATCGCCTCCGGCGGCGTCGGCACGCTCGAGCACCTGGTCGAAGGCATCCAGCAGGGCGGTGCCGATGCGGTGCTGGCCGCCAGCATCTTCCATTACGGGCAGCACACGGTCGGTGAAGCGAAGGCCTTGATGGCTGCGCGCGGGATCCCGGTTCGGCTGTGAGTTCCTCGTCCAAAGCACCGGCGAAGCCAGGCCCGCCGCGCGAAGTGCGCGTGATCGGCGGGGTCTGGAAGCGCAGCAAGCTGCCGGTGGCCGACGCCCCGGGGCTGCGGCCGACGCCCGACCGCGTGCGCGAGACRCTGTTCAACTGGCTGGGCCAGTCGCTGGACGGCTGGCGCTGCCTGGATGCCTACGCCGGCAGCGGCGCGCTCGGCTTCGAGGCCGCGTCGCGCGGCGCGGCCGAGGTGACGCTGGTCGAGCGCGACAGCCGGCTGGCGCGGGGCCTGCGCGAGGTGCAGGAACGGCTGAAGGCCGCGCAGGTGCGCGTCGAGGCAGCGGACGCATTGGCCTGGATGGCACGCAGCGCGCCGGGCCGCTTCGAGCTGGTCTTCATCGATCCGCCGTTCGATGCCGACGTGTTCCTGCCGGCGCTGAAGGCCGCGGCGCCGCTGGTGGTCGACGGCGGCTTCGTCTACCTGGAGGCCGACCGGACCTTCACCGAGGCCGAACTGGCGCCGCTCGGCCTGGTGCTGCAGCGACACGGCCGCGCCGGCGCGGTGCATTTCCATTTGCTGCGCCGCAGCTACACTGCGCCGCAAACGCCCGTGGAAACYGTGTGAGCCCGATCCGAAGGAGCCTGTCTTGACCTCTGTGACCCGCCTCACCGCCGTGTACCCCGGCACCTTCGACCCGATGACCCTCGGGCACGAAGACCTGATGCGGCGCGCGGCGCGCCTGTTCGAGCGGCTGATCGTCGCCGTGGCGGCCGGCCACCACAAGCGCACGATGTTCACGCTCGACGAGCGGCTCGAGATCGCGCAGGAGCTGGCCGCCAAGCACCCGAACATCGAGGTGATCGCGTTCCGCGGCCTGCTGCGCGACTTCGTCGTCTCGCATGGCGGCAAGGTGGTGGTGCGCGGGCTGCGCGCCGTCAGCGACTTCGAGTACGAGTTCCAGATGGCCGGCATGAACCGCCAGCTGATGCCCGACGTGGAGACGGTGTTCCTGACGCCCAGCGACCACTACCAGTTCGTTTCCGGCACTTTCGTGCGCGAGATTGCCACTTTGGGCGGTGATGTCTCGAAGTTCGTGTCACCCTCGGTGCTCAACCGACTCCAGCAGCGCGTCAAACCCGACGCCTGAGCTCTCGCGGGACCCGTGCCATGGCCTTGATGATCACCGACGACTGCATCAACTGCGATGTGTGCGAGCCCGAGTGCCCGAACCAGGCGATCTCGATGGGCGCGGAGTACTACGTGATCGACCCGGGCAAGTGCACCGAATGCGTCGGCCACTTCAACGAGCCGCAGTGCGTGCAGGTCTGCCCGGTCGCCTGCATTCCGGTCAACCCGGAGCATGTCGAGACGCAGGAAAGCCTGTGGGACAAGTACCGGCGGCTGCAGGCGCAGGCCGCCGGCTGATCGTCACCTGATCACTTCGTCGGCTTGCCCTTGGCGGTAGGCACGATGATCCGCACCTCGTCGTCGTTCTGACGGTCCTTCGCGGACGGGCCCTTCGTCGACTTGCTCGCCTTTTTGGCGGGTTTGGCCTTCGGCGCCGACGCGGCATGCGAGACCGGTGCGAGGTTCATCGCACTCGACGGTCGGACGGCCGCTTCGCGCGCCAGCCGGTCCTGTTCCATCCTCGAGCCGGTCTCGGCCTGCTTGTGCGCCGCCGCTTCGGCCTCGGCGCGCTGCTTCGCGGTGCGCCCATCGCGGGCGTCGACGGCCTCGCCATCGGTGCACGGCAGTTGCGAGTAGACATTGCGGTCGGGACCGCAGCGGTACACCGTCGGCCCGGCCACCGCGCTCGTGCCCGACATCGCCCACGACACGGCCCACAGCGTCGTCGCGATCAGGGCAGGCTTCATTCGGCTTTCTCCACCGGCGCACCAGCGGCATCGGGCGCCGCGGGCCGCGGCGGCTTCGGGCGCGGGGGCTTCGCGTTCAGCTTCATCGTCGCGCGCTCCATCTCGCCGGCGGCGATCAGGTCGAGCGCGGCCATCGTCTTCGCGATCGTGTCCTCGATCGCGACGCGCGCCTCGGGCTTCGGCTTGCGCAGCACGTAGTCGATCACCTCGGCCTTCACGCCCGGGTGGCCGATGCCCAGCCGCAGCCGCCAGTAGTCGGCGCTGCCGAGCTGCGCATGGATGTCGCGCAGCCCGTTGTGGCCGGCATGGCCGCCGCCGCGCTTGAACTTGGCCTGGCCGGGCATCAGGTCGAGTTCGTCGTGCGCGACGAGGATCTCCTGCGGCTCGATCTTGAAGAAGCGCGCCAGCGCCGCCACCGACTTGCCCGACAGGTTCATGTAGGTCTGCGGCTCCAGCAGCCACAGCGGCCCGTCGGGGCGGTTCACCCGCGCGACCAGCCCGAAGTAGCTGCGCTCGGGGGTGAGCGAGGCCTTCCATTCGCGCGCGACCGCATCGATCCACCAGAAACCGGCGTTGTGGTTGGTCGCTTCGTATTCCGGCCCGGGGTTGCCGAGGCCCACCATCAGTCGAATCATCCGCGGATTATCGGCTGGGGCCCCGGCGGGCCGGACCGGTACAGGTCTACTTCACTGCTTCAACTACTTCACCAGGGGCGCGACGCCATTCGCGAACGGCCAGCCCTGCGTCTCGTCGGTGCCGATCTCCCAGTCGAATGCGCCGCGGATCGCCGGGTGGTTGGCCTTCACCTGGTTCCAGGTGTCGATCGCCTGCTGGCGCGTCATGTAGTTCGTGACGCCGGCATTGATGCCGAAGCCGACGACCACGTGCTCGGCGCCGAGCAGCCCGACCCATTCCTTGATGCTGTTGACCACGTAGGCCGGGTCGGCGAGGTTCGGGCCGTCGTAGTACTGCGGCGCGCAGTAGTCGATCGCGCCGGCATCCACCATCGACTTGCAGAACACCTTGTCGACCGAGTTCCACGGCGCCGGCGGCGCGCTGATGATGAAGCCCGGGATCTGGCGCTTCAGCTCCAGGCTGATCCAGATCATCTCGTTGGTGTCGGGCGCCTGGCTGCCCTCGAAGGTGTTCCAGTCCATGCCGTCGAGGCCGCCGAGCTGGTTCGCGATGCCGACGACGCTGTTGACGAAGGTCTGCGACTTCGCGCGGTTCGGGAAGCTCATGCCGTTGCCGGCACCGCCGACCGACAGGATGATCTTGCGGCCCTGCGTCGTGCGGGCGTACTGGATGTCGGCCTTCAGGTTGGTCGCGGCGCCGCGGCCGTCGCCGGGCGCGGTCCAGGTGACCGCGCCGGTCGTGCCGGGCGAGCCGCCGACCGGACGCGCGGCGAACAGGTAGACGAGGTTGTAGTTCGCCGGCAGGTCGCGGATGCGCAGCGGCGAGGGCTTCCAGTCGGGGTAGTAGCCACCGGCGACCTTGGCCGGCAGGCCGCCCGGGTTGCCGTTGTTGCCGCCGTCGCACGTGGTCGGTTGCCAGTACCAGGTGCTGATCGTCGGGTTGGTCGCGTCGCTGCCGTTCGCGGTGACGTTGACGAGCTTGTAGTAGTTGCCGTTCGGCAGGTAGCGCACGATCGTGCCCACGCTGCGGTAGACGGTGCCCTCGACCCAGTCGACGGCGCCGCAGCTCGCGGTCTGCGTGAGCTTGTACGAGGAGACGAAATCGTTGAAGCCCAGCGGCACCAGGTTGGCGTTGTCGGCGGCGAGCTTCAGCGAACGGCCGCCGTAGTTCGAGTGCTCGAACAGCTCGACCTGGTAGCCGCTGCGCACCTTGACCGACGACGCGCGGTCGTTCCAGGCGCTGCCGATCCAGCCGCTGCTGGTGCCGCTGCAGGTCGACGCGCCCTGGTAGTTGACGTGCTCGTACAGGCACACCGCGTCGGCGTCCGCGGCCTGTGCCGGGGCGGCGCCGAATGCGGCCCCCAACGCCAGCAGCGCGGCCCAGCCGGCGCGGCGCAAGGGGTGGGTGATGGAAATCGACATGCTAGCTCCCCGGGTGAGTGGTGGGGCTGCACGGTAAGGCCATCGGCGGGCCCGAGACGTATCTCAAACGTGACGGCTGAAACCGCTTTCAAATGTGACTCATGCCGACCCGGCGGCAGAAATGAAAGCGATGCTTCGCTGAAAGCAAAAAGCCCCGCCAAGGCGGGGCTTCGTGCGGGCAGCAGGCCGGAGGGCTTAGCCTCGGTTCTGCTTCTCGCTCTTCTTGGCCTTGGTCGGGGCGGCGGCCACCGGGGCCACCACCACCGGAGCGGCTTCTTCTTCGACCGGCACCGAGGTCGAGGCGATGACCGGGTTCGGCTTGCCCTGGGTGACGACCTTGATGCCGTCGGCCAGCTTCAGGTCGCTGACGTGCAGCGACTGGCCCTTGACCAGGGTGGCCAGGTCGACCGTCAGGAACTCAGGCAGCTGCGAGGCCAGGCACTGGATCTTCAGTTCGGTGGCGACGTGGTTCACCAGGCAACCGTCGGTCTTGACGGCCGGCGAGTTTTCCTCGTTGATGAAGTGCAGCGGCACCTTCTTGACGATCTTGGTGGTGGCATCGACGCGTTGGAAGTCGATGTGCAGCACGATCTGGYGGAACGGGTGCATCTGGTAATCACGCAGCAGCACCTGTTCGGTCTTGCCGGCCAGTTCCATCTCGAGGATGGACGAGTGGAAGGCTTCCTTCTTCAGCGCATGGAACAGCGCGTTGTGATCGAGTT
>NZ_JBFUGN010000027.1:0-19382 GCF_056402895.1 Rhizobacter sp. P3_B12
CGGCGCGGCGCCGTCGGCGCGCGTCGGCCTGCTCGACCGGGTCGGCGATGCGCTGCTGGCGGGCGCGCGCACGGCGCTGGACGTGACTTGAACCACGGCGGCGCGAACTGCACCGTTCGCGTGCCTCATTTCGGGCTTCAGCACCAGCCGCTTGCATCCGACACTGAATGTCACAAGCACTCGTGGAGCGACATCATGAACCTGGCATCCGGATGGTCCTGGCTGGCGTCGCTGGCCACGCGCCGCGCGCCGCGCCAGGTGGAACCCGAGGCAGCCGACTACGGCACCGCCTTCGGGCTCGACATGAGCCTGTCGCCGCCACACGACAGCGAGTTCGATGCGCTCTCGCCCGGGGCGACCGCGCCGGCGCCGCTGCAGTGGATGAGCCGCATCACGCACCGCGGCCGATGAACGTCGCGCATCTGCCCTGATCGTTTCCTGCCGGGATCGGCTTCAGATGGCGCGGAACCTTGTGGTCGCGGCGAGCCACTCAATGGCGCCGTTCCACTTCCCGCGCCGGAGCCATGAATCCCCGCAATTTGCAGCAAGTTGGCAAGAAATTCAAAAGAATCTTCCAGAAAAACAAGTCTGCAAAGGATGAGCTTGGCTTGCCTGGCCAAGTCAAAGACCAACGATTGCAAGCGAGAGTCGGGCTGAATCCTTTCGACCTCCCGTGGAGTGGGCAAGAGAGGTTGGCTATTGCACTGATCTTGAGGAAAACGAGTCCCAGTCTTCCGAAAGAGTTGCGAAGCGCAATCATCGACTTCGCAAGCAAGCCCAAATTCCTCAAGGACTTTGGAATCGACCTGGACACGGCGAGAGAGGTCGAACGAGTTCTCGATCAAAACCCCGCGTTGAAGTCCGCAATGAGTGACTTTCCAAACGTCATCAAGGGATTGTTGGGAAGCGACTCCTCAACGGCTCCAAAGTACTTGAAGGACTTCGATGACACCGCTGCAAAGGTACTGGACAGTCCCGCTGCTCAAGAGGTACTCAGGCCCTGCGTCGAGACGGATATCGAAGTAATTCGCACAACAACGAAACACGATCAGTTCAAGGCCGCAACCAAGTTCATGGGCCGACTTGCCGCCTTCGGAATCAAGACGAATTGAGGCGTCGCCAGGTCAGACCTCGATCACCCGCAGCCCGTCATAGCCGGCGCTCTCGCCGCGCTTCGTATGCCCGCGCGCGTTGCAGACGACGCGCGTGACGCCGCCCGCATGCGCCACCTCGTAGTCGTGCCGGCAATGCACATGGCCGTGGATCCACAGGTCGGCATGCGGCAGCAGGTCGTCGTCGGCATTGCAGAAGCTGGCCGTGCCGGCCTGGCTGCCGTAGCGCGGGTCGCCGCTGCGCAGGCTGGGGCCGAAGTGGGTGATGACGACCGTCGCGTCGGCGTCGCTCGGTTCGGCAAGCGCCGCGGCCAGCCAGGCGCGGCAGGCGAGCGCTTCCTCGCGCACCTGCGGCGCGGCGAAGACCTCGCCGTTCAGCGTCGAGCGCTGCACCTTCATGAAGTACGAGCCGGCGCGCATCGATTTCTCGCGCTGCGCCGGCCCGAAAAGGTCGAAATCGCACCAGCGCACCGTGCCGGCGAAGCGGATGCGGCGGCCGTCGGCGCCGGTGCGCAGGCAGGTCTCGCGTTCCAGCATCGTGATGCCGAGCGCGTCGCAGCGCGCGCGCAGGGCCGGCCAGGTGTCGTTCAGCTCGCGGCCGTCGAACTCATGGTTGCCGGCGACGAAGACGATCGGCACCGGCCAGCCGCGGAAGGCGTCGAAGGCCTTCCAGGTGCTGTCGATGTCGCCGGCCAGCACCAGCAGTTCGGCCCCGGGTGCCGGCTCGGGCGTGAAGGTCTCGGTTTCCTGGTGCAGGTCGGACAGGAGCTGGAGCTTCACTGATTCAGGTGGCGCCGTGGCACTGCTTGAACTTTTTGCCGCTGCCGCATGGGCACGGGTCGTTGCGGCCGACCTTGGGCGTCTCGCGCTTGACCGTCTCGACCTTGTAGCGCGCATCGCGCGTCAGGTCGGACAGCTCGGCGACGGTCGTGACCATCTCCTCGATCGCGTCGTCCAGCGTCGTCAGCGGGTACTCGCGGTCCAGCGTCGCGACGACCTCGCGCTCCTCGTCGGTCTCGGCCGGCAGGTGGCGGTACAGCCGGGCCAGCGCGGTCATCACCTCGTCCTGGGGCAGCTCCATCAGGTCGGGGAAGCAGATGGCGGCGTGCTGGAAGCCGGCCACCCACGGCATCAGCGGCTGTGACACCTCGGCCAGCCCTTCCATCGGGTCGACCTCGCCCTCGGCCAGCGGGGCCGGCGGGTGCTCGTCGTCGAACTCCAGCACCAGCGGGTTGAACCAGCCGTCCTCGACGATCGCGCGGTTCAGCGCGGCGTAGCGGCGCAGCACCAGCGCGCTGGTGCGCTCCAGCCAGGCGGCGTCCACGTCGTCGGGCAGTGGCTGGCCGTCGAAATCGAACACATGCGGCAGCCAGGTGGCCGGCTCCAGCAGCACCGGCTGCACCAGCACGCCGCAGAGGAAGCCGTCGAGCATCACCGCGTCGACCGGCTGCAGCGGCTCGGGCGTGGCCGCCAGCAGGTCGTCGAGTTCGGCGAACTCGGCATCGGTCAGGTCGTGGGCGGGCGGCAGCGAGGCGGGCAGGGCGGTGGGGGCGGGCATGGCAGGTCTCTTGAACAATCGATCGAGCCGGGATTGTCGTCTGATCAGCGGGCGATCACGACTTGCCGGCCGAGAAACTGCCGATGAGCCGGTAGCGCGCCCCAGGATGCACCAGCCGCGCCACCGACGCGACGATGCCCTGCGACAGCGTGCGCCGCGACACCTGCAGCAGCGCGCTGCCGACCGGCACGTCGAGCAGCCGGGCCTGCTCGTCGGTCGCGAGCACCGCCTCGACCACCTGCTCGGCCTCGGTCAGCGGCGCGTGCTCGAACAGCACGTGCGACGGCGTGACCTGCGTGAAGTCCTGTGCCAGCAGGTCGGGCGCGAGGGCCGGGTTCACGTGCCGGTCCTCGTACTGGATCGGCACGCCGTTCTCCAGGTGCACCAGCCGGCAGCGGATCACCGCCGCGCCCTTGCGCAGGCGCATCGCGGTGGCGATCTCGGCGCCCGCCTTCACGCGCTCGACGCCGCACACCCGCGTCGTGTGGCGGTGGCCGCGCTCGACGATCTCGTCGTGGATGTCGCGCACCTGCAGCAGGTTGGAGATCGGGTGCAGCTCGGCCACGTACGAGCCCGAGCCCTGGCGGCGCTCGATCAGCCCCTCGTCTTCCAGTTCGCGCAGCGCGCGGTGCACCGTCATGCGGGCGCAGCCGAACTCCTGCACCAGCTCGCGCTCCGACGGCAGCTTCACGCCCGGCTGCCAGCCCCCCTCGGCGATGCGGTGTCGGATCGAGTGCTTGACTGCCTCGTAAGGCAGCGTCTTGTCGCCGGATTTCATGGGGGCGATCTTACCCCTGTGCTAAAGTTGTCTAGACCACTTTGCGGCGTTCCGCCGCGTGAGCGAGGACCCCCATGACGACGCCTGCGCACCTGATCACCCCCGGCCAGCTCGACAAGGCGATGCTGCTCGATGCGGCCGCCGGCGGGGCCCGCTTCACGATCGCGCCGTCGGCGCGGGCCGGCATCGAGGCGAGCGTGCAGGCGGTCGCGACGCTGATGTCGCGCCATGAGCCGGTCTACGGCATCAACACCGGCTTCGGCAAATTGGCGCAGACGCGCATCCCCGACGACCAGCTGGCGCAGCTGCAGAAGAACCTGGTGCTGTCGCACAGCGCCGGCATCGGCCAGCCGATGGCCGCGCCGGTGGTGCGGCTGATGCTGCTGCTGAAGGCCGCCAGCCTCGCGCATGGGGTGTCGGGCGTGCGGCCGCAGGTGATCGATGCGCTGCTCGCGCTGCTGGCGGCCGACGTGCTGCCGGTGGTGCCGGAGAAGGGTTCGGTCGGCGCCTCGGGCGATCTCGCGCCGCTCGCCCACCTGAGCGGCGTGCTGATCGGCATCGGCGAGGCCTTCGTCGACGGCAAGCGCGTGCCGGCATTGCAGGCGCTCGCGCATGCCGGCGTCGAGCCGCTGGTGCTCGGCCCGAAGGAGGGCCTCGCGCTGCTGAACGGCACGCAGGCGTCGACCGCGCTCGCGCTCGTCGCGGTGCAGCGGCTCGAGCGCATCTTCGACGCGGCGATCGGCATCGGCGCGATGACGGTCGATGCGGCCAAGGGCGCCGACACGCCGTTCGACGACCGCATCCACAAGGTGCGCGGCCAGCCCGGGCAGCGCAAGGTGGCGGCGAGCTTCCGCGGCTGGCTGGCCGGCAGCGCGCTGCGCCAGTCGCACCTCGATTGCGACAAGGTGCAGGACCCGTACTGCCTGCGCTGCCAGCCGCAGGTGATGGGCGCCTGCCTCGACCAGATGCAGCATGCATGGAACGTGCTGCTGACCGAGGCGAACGGCGTCTCCGACAACCCGCTGGTGTTCGCCGACACGCTGGAGGCGCTGTCCGGTGGCAACTTCCATGCGGAGCCGGTGGCCTTCGCGGCCGACAACCTGGCGCTGGCGATCGCCGAGATCGGCGCGCTGTCCGAGCGCCGCACCGCGATGCTGATGGACCCGGGCATCTCGGGGCTGCCGGCCTTCCTGGTCGAGAACGGCGGGCTGAACTCCGGCTTCATGATCGCGCAGGTGACGGCGGCGGCGCTCGCTTCCGAGAACAAGTCGCTCGCGCATCCGGCGAGCGTCGACTCGCTGCCCACGTCGGCGAACCAGGAAGACCACGTGTCGATGGCGACCTACGCCGCGCGGCGCCTGCACCAGATGCTGGACAACACGGCGGGCATCGTCGCGATCGAATGGCTGGCCTCGGCCCAGGCGCTCGATTTCCACCGGCCGCTGCGTTCGTCGCCGGCGCTGGAGTGCCTGCACGCGCGGCTGCGCGAGCGGGTGCCGTTCCTGAAGGAAGACCGGCTGATGGCGCCGGACATCGAGGCGGCTGTCGACATGGTCGAGCACGCAGGGATGGGGATGCTCTAAAAATAGAACGCTACCTGTGCTTCTGGTGCTTATTAGCCTAAATTTAGGCTGATAACTGATCAGCCTTGGTGTCGTCACCGTGATAGTCTAGTGTTAGTCTGTTGTTGCCAAGAAATGCTGGCAAAAGGCTGTTTTTAGGCTTTTACGAGGGGTTCACCATGGGCCTGGATCACCTGACCGACAAGGAGGTCGCTCTGCACCTTGCGCAGCGGCTGCGCGCGTGGCGCATCGACCCCGATGCGGCCGGCATGACGCTCGATGAGCTGTCGCAACGCAGCGGCATGGGGCTGACCCCGTTGAGGCGCTTCGAGAAGACCGGTGGCATCACCTTGCGCAACCTGATTGCGCTGATGCGCGCGATGGGGCTCCTCGACCGGCTGGGAGAACTGGTCCCGACCCCCGAAGGACCTGGCCCGCTGGACCTGCTCGAAGCCGAACAGGCCAAGCCGGTCCGCCAGCGCGCACCGCGGCGCTCCAGCGCCAGCCTCGGGCTGAAACATGGCCAGTGACCTCCGTGTCGTCGAGGTCCGGCTGTGGGGGCAACAGGTCGGCGCGGTGGCGGCGCTGCGCGGCAAGCCCGGCTTCTTCGAATTCCAGTACAGCGCCGATTTCGCGCGTTCGGGCCTCGAGCTGTCGCCGCTGCAGATGCCGCTCAGCCCACGCCGGCGCTACAGCTTTGCCGGGCTCCCGCAGGACACCTACTTCGGATTGCCCGGGCTGCTGGCCGACGCGCTGCCGGACCGCTTCGGCAACGCGCTGATCAACGAATACCTGGCGCGGCGCGGCATCGCGGCTTCGGACATCACGACCTTGCAGCGCCTCGTGTACGTGGGGCGCCGCGCGATGGGCGCGCTGGAGTTCGAGCCGGCCGTGCGTGACCGCGACTCGGCGCAGGCCGCGGCGCCGCTGCAGATGGCGAGCCTCGTCGAGGACGCCCGGCGGGCCCTGCGCGGCGAGTTCTCCGAGGTCGCGCAAGACATCATCGACGTCGGCAGCTCCGCGGGCGGCGCCCGTGCCAAGGCCGTGATCGGCTGGAACGCCGAGAGCAACAGCATCGTGTCGGGGCAGTTCGAGCTGCCGGCCGGGTACGAGCACTGGCTGCTGAAGTTCGACGGCGTGGGCGACGACGGCCAGCTCGGCGCCGCGGCTGGCTTCGGGCGCATCGAGTACGCCCACCACCGGATGGCCATCGACGCCGGCATCGAGATGAGCGACTGCCGGTTGCTGGAAGAAGGCGGGCGGGCGCACTTCATGACCCGCCGCTTCGACCGCGTCGGCAACCGCAAGCTGCATGTGCATTCGCTGTGCGGCCTGCAGCACCTGGACTTCAACACACCCTACGTGCACGGCTACGAGCAGTTCTTCCGCACGATCCTGTCGATGAACCTCGGTGCCGCGGCGATGGAGCAGGCGTGGCTGCGGTGCGTCTTCAACGTGATGGCGAGGAACTGCGACGACCACACGAAGAACCTCGCGTTCCTGATGGACGAGTCTGGCGCGTGGTCGCTGGCGCCTGCCTACGACCTCTGCTTCGCGCACAACCCGGCGCCGGGCAAATGGACGCGCCAGCACCAGATGCTGGTCGCGGGCAAGGGCGAAGGCATCACGCGCGCGGACCTCGTGCAGCTGGGCGACCAGTTCGGCATTCGCCAGCCCGGTCACCACATCGACCGGCTGGCCGATGTCTTCGCGCAATGGCCGGCCTACGCGCAGCAGGCCGGCGTGCCGCCGCCCGAGGCGACGCGCATCGCCGGCCTGCAGCAGCGCCTCACGCCCGGCCCGTGACGTCGGCCATCCCGGCCGCCTTGATGCTCTCGGCCCGGATGTCCTCCGTCAGCTGCGCCTTCAGCTCCGAAAAGCGCGGCGTTGTCTTCACCGTGTAGTGCCTTGGGTACGGCAGGTCGATCGCCAGCTCGGTCTTGATGCGGCCCGGCCGCGCACTGAACACCGCGCAGCGGTTGCCCATGAAGATCGCCTCGTCGATGTCGTGCGTGACGAACAGCACCGTCTTGCGGTGCTGCTGCCAGATCGACAGCAGCAGCTCCTGCATCAGCGCGCGCGTCTGGTGGTCGAGCGCGCCGAAGGGTTCGTCGAGCAGCAGGATCTTCGGGTCGTTGGCCAGCGCTCGCGCGAGCGCGACGCGCTGCTGCATGCCGCCCGACAGCTGCTTCGGGTAGTGCGACTCGAAGCCCGCCAGCCCGACCTCGCCGATGAAGCGCTGCGCGATCTCGCGCTGCTGCGCGTCGGGCAGGCCCTTCTCGCGCAGCCCGAAGCAGATGTTCTGCCGCACCGTCAGCCACGGGAACAGCGTGTAGCTCTGGAACACCATGCCGCGGTCAGCGCCCGGGCCGCGCACCGGCTCGCCGTCGAGCAGCACCTGGCCGGTGCTCGGCTCGTCGAGGCCGGCCACGATGCGCAGCAGCGTCGACTTGCCGCAGCCTGACGGGCCCAGCACGGTGATGAAGTCGTTGTCGGCCACGTCCAGGTCAGTCGGCTGCAGCGCGAGCGTCGGGCTGCCGCCGTGCACACCGGGGAAGCTGCGGCCCACGCCGCGGATCGACAGCCGGCTCACAGCGCAGCCCAGCGGAAGAGGCGGCGGTTCAGCCGCTTGAACCCCAGGTCGGACACCAGCCCGATCACGCCGATCGTGATGATGCCGAAGATGATCTGGTCGGTGGCGAGCAGCGCCTGGCTGTCGGTGATCATGTGGCCGATGCCGCTCGACGCGCCGATCAGCTCGGCGACGATCACGTAGGTCCAGGCCCAGCCGAGCACCAGGCGCAGCGTCTCGGCCACCTGCGGCGCCGCGGCCGGGATCAGCACGCGGCGCACCACGCCCCAGTCGCGCGCGCCGAGCGTGTAGGCCGCCTCCACCAGGTCGCGCCGTGTCTGGCCCACGCTCACCGCGATCATCAGCACCAGCTGGAAGAACGAGCCGAGGAAGATCACCGCGAGCTTCTGCGCCTCGCCGATGCCGGCCCACAGGATCAGCAGCGGAATGAAGGCCGAGGCCGGCAGGTAGCGCGCGAATGACACGAACGGCTCGAAGAACGCCTCGACCGGCTTGTACGCGCCCATCGCGATGCCCAGCGGCAACGCGAGCAGGGCCGCGATCACGAAGCCGCCGATCACGCGCCACATCGTCATGCCGATATCGTGCGCGAAGCCCTGCTGCGCGAGCAGGTCCCAGCCGGAGCGGACCATCGTCAGCGGGTCGGCGAGAAAGGTCTTCGAGACGAAGCCGCCCAGCGTCGCGACTGCCCAGCCGGCGACGAACAGCACGAAGAACGCGACCCCGAGCGCGATGCGCCGCCCGGGTTCGACCTGCTGCAGCGGCTTCACTGGATGAAGCTGGTGTCCGACAGCGCCTTCAGGTCGGGGATCTGCTTGATGCTGCCGATCTCGAGCAGCAGCTCGGCCGCCTCCTTGCTGAACGGCTGCAGCACGCTGGTGAAGAAGCGCTGGTTCGCCGCGCGGTCCTGCCAGCGCAGGTAGGCCTGCGACTTCTCGAAGGCCTCGCCGCTCTGCTTCACGTCGGCGCCCATGATCTCGAACGACTTCTTCGGTTCGGCGCGGATCATCTCCAGCGCATCGAAGTAGCTGTCGGCCAGCGCCTTCGCGGCCTTCGGGTTCTCTTTCAGGAACTTCGGCGTGCAGCCGAAGGTGTCCATCACCATCGGGTAGTCGAGCGTGGTCGCGATGATCTTGCCGGCCTCGGGCCTGGCGCGCACCGTCGACAGGTAGGGCTCGTAGGTCATCGCGGCATCGAGGTCGCCGGCGTTCGCGACGAACGCGTTCGCGGCCGCCTGCGGCTCCAGCGTGACGACCTTCACGTCCTTCACCGACAGCCCGTTCTTCTTCAGCATCCACGCGAGGCCGAAGTACGGCGCGGTGCCCGGTGCCGAGGCGGCGACCGTCTTGCCCTTCAGGTCGGAGATCTTCGCGATGTGGTTGCGCACCACCATGCCGTCGGCACCGAAGCTCTTGTCGAGCTGGAAGATCTGCGTGGTCGCGACACCGTTGGCGTTCCACACCACCCAGGTCTCGACGGTGGTGGCCGCGCACTGCACGTCGCCCGAGGCAATGGCGAGGTGGCGGTCTTTCTGCGGGATCTTCTTGATCGACACGTCGAGGCCATGCTTCTTGTAGATGCCGGCCTCCTTCGCGAGCGTCAGCGGCGCGAAGCCGGTCCAGCCGGAGATCGCGATCGCGACGGGCGTCTCCTGCGCCGCGGCAGGCGAGACCGCTGCCGCCGACACCAACAAACCGACCAAGGCACGCACTGGATTCATCACTGCTCCTGCGAGAAGGGGGAAGGTGTCGGACATGATGCAAGCCCTGTGCCGGGCAGTCTACACTCGGTTCCCCGGTTGTCTAGGCCACTTCCACCCATGGAATCCAGCACGCACGCACCGACGGTCGCACTCTCGCGGGGCAGCGTTCCGCTGCTCGTCTCGTTCCCGCACGCCGGCACCGACATCCCTGCCGACATCGCGGCCCGCATGACGCCCGACGCGCTGCTGCGCGCCGACACCGACTGGCACCTGCCGCTGCTCTACGACTTCGCGGCGCAGATCGGCGCGAGCACGCTGGTGCCGCGGATGTCGCGCTACGTGATCGACCTGAACCGCCCGCCCGAGGACACCAACCTCTACCCCGGCCAGGACACCACCGGGCTGGTGCCGCGCGACACCTTCCGCAAGCAGCCGCTGTACCTGGCGGGGCAGGAGCCCGACGCGGCCGAGGTCGAGGCGCGGCGCGAGCGCTTCTGGCGCCCGTACCACGTCGCGCTGCGCGGCGAGCTGGAGCGGCTGCGCGATCTGCATGGCGTGGCGGTGCTGTGGGACGCGCACTCGATCTCGAGCGTGCTGCCGCGCTTCTTCGAAGGCAAGCTGCCCGACCTGAACCTCGGCACCGACGAGGGGCGCGCCTGCGCACCGCGCGTGCAGGCGGCGGTCGAAGCGGTGCTCGCCGGGCAGCGCGGCTACACGCAGGTCAGCAACGGCCGCTTCAAGGGCGGCTACATCACGCGCCACTACGGCGAACCGGCGCGCGGCGTGCATGCGCTGCAGATGGAGATGTGCCATGGCACCTACATGGACGAGCCGGCGCCGTTCGGCTTCCGGCCCGATCTCGCGGCCGGCGTGCGGCCGCTGCTACAGCGGATGCTGCAGGCCGCGCTCGACACCGCGGTGGAAGCAGGCGCGTAGCGGGCTCGCGCCGATCGCGTAGCTCAGCGCGGCCGGGTGGTCGACGTCCCACAGGCAGAGGTCGGCCTGCCTGCCGACCTCGACGCAGCCGTTCGTGGCCGCCAGGCCCAGCGCCTGCGCCGCGTGCCGCGTGACGCCGAGCAGCGCCTCGGCCGGCGTCATCCGGAACAGCGTGCAGGCCATGTTCATCATCAGCGGCAGGTGGGTGCCGGGGCTGGTACCCGGGTTGCAGTCCGTCGCGACAGCCATCGGCACGCGGTGCCGGCGGAACAGTGCGATCGGCGGCGCGACGGTGTCGCGCAGGAAGTAGTACGCGCCTGGCAGCATCACCGCCACGGTGCCGGCGCGTGCCATCGCGATCACGCCTGCCTCGTCGACATGCTCCAGGTGATCGGCGGACAGCGCGCCGAAATCGGCCGCCAGCGTGGCGCCGTGCTGGTTCGACAGCTGCTCGGCATGCAGCTTGACCGGCAGGCCGTGGCGTTGCGCCGCTTCGAACACGCGTTGCGTCTGGGCCGGCGTGAAGCCGATCGTCTCGCAGAATGCATCGACCGCATCGGCCAGCCCGTCGCGTGCAATGGCCGGCAGCAGGTGGTCGACGATCTCGTCGATGTACGCATCGGCGCGGCCTTCGAACTCCGGCGGCAGCGCGTGCGCGGCCAGCAGCGTGGTGCGCACATCGATCGGGAAGCGCTCGCCGAGCCGGCGCGCCACCTGCAGGCACTTGCGCTCCGCATCGAGCGACAGGCCGTAGCCGGACTTGATCTCGACGGTCGTCACGCCGTGGCGCATCAGCTCGCGCAGCCGGCGGGCCGAGGCCTCGAACAAGGCCTCGGGCGATGCGTCGCGCGTCTGCCGCACGGTGGAGCGGATGCCGCCGCCGGCCCGCGCGATCTCTTCGTAGCTCGCGCCCTGCAGCCGCAGCTCGAACTCGCGCGCGCGGTCGCCGGCGTAGACGAGGTGGGTGTGGCAATCGATCAGGCCGGCCGTCAGCAAGGCGCCGCCGGCATCGCGTTCGGCGCGCGGCCGCAGCCCGGCCGGCAGCGCGGACATCGGGCCGACGCGCTCGATGCGCCCGTTCGCGATCGCGACGAAGCCCGGCGCCGACGGTGCACAGGATTCATCCAGCCCGTCGACGATGCGCGCATTGGTCAGCAGCAGGTCGGTCATCGGTGCTCCAGCAGGTGGGTGCGCGCGGCGATGAAGGCCTCGGCGGCGCGCCCGGCGCTGGCATGCTGCCCCTCGTGCACGCGCTGCCGGCCGGCCACCCACACGTCGCGCACGCCGCGGGTGCCGTGCGTCGCGAACACGTGGCTCGCGAGACGTTGCGAGGCGCTCAGGCCGGCGTCATCGAACGCGCTGAGGTGCACCAGGTCGGCCTGCTGGCCCACACGCAGGCCGCCGATCGAGCGGCCGCTGGCGCGTGCACCGCCGGCCACCGCCGACAGCCACATCGCATCGGCCACCTGCGGGTGCGCGGCGCTCGCGAGCACGTTGCGGCGCTGCTTCGTCAGCCGCTGGCCGTACTCGAGCAGGCGCAGCTCCTCGGCCGCGTCGACGCAGGCGTGGCTGTCGGAGCCGATGCCCCACAGGCCGCCATCGGCGATGAAGGCCTCGGCATCGAACACGCCGTCGCCGAGGTTGGCCTCGGTGCTCGGGCACAGGCCGGCCACCGCGCCACTGCGCGCCAGTGCGCGCCGCTCGGTGGCATCGAGGTGGGTGGCGTGCACCAGGCACCAGCGCGCATCCACCGCCGCATGCGCCAGCAACCACTGCACCGGCCGCTGGCCGCTCCACGCGAGGCAGTCGTCGACCTCGCGCTGCTGCTCGGCCACGTGGATGTGCACCGGTGCGCTGGCGTCGGCGCCATGCAGGCCGCCGAGCAGGTCGCGCAGCGCCTCGGGCGGCACGGCACGCAGCGAATGCGGCGCCGCGCCGACGCGCACGCCGTCGTGGCGCAGCCGGCCGATCAGCGACAGCAGGCCGTCGACGCTGTTCAGGAAGCGGCGCTGCTCCGCCAGTGGCGGCTTGCCGCCGAAGCCGCTCGCCTGGTACAGCACCGGCAGCATCGTCAGGCCGATGCCGGCTTCGCGCGCGGCGGCGACCAGGCGCAATGACATCTCGGCCGCATCGGCGTGCACGCGGCCGTCGGGTTGGTGGTGCACGTAGTGGAATTCGCAGACCGCCGTGTAGCCGGCCTGCAGCATCTCGATGTAGAGCTGCGTCGCGATGGCCTGCAGCGCATCGGGCGTCAGCGATTGCGCGAAGCCGTACATCAGCGCACGCCAGCTCCAGAAGCTGTCCTGCTCGGCGCTGCGGTGTTCCGTCAGCCCGGCGAAGGCGCGCTGGAACGCGTGCGAATGCAGGTTCGGCAGGCCGGGCAGCAGCACGCCGTCGACGCGCCCGGTGCCGGCTGGCGGCGGCAGGCCGGCCTCGACGCAGGTCAGCGTGCCGGCGTCGTCCCACTGCAGCAGCACGTTGTCGGCCCAGCCCTGCGGCAGCAGCGCGTGGTGCGCGAACAGCGATCCGGTCGGGGTCTCGGACGCGCTCATGCCGCGGGCTCCAGCTGCACGAGCAGCGCACACGGCGCGTCACCGGCGCACTCGAGGGCGAGCGCGGGCATGCCGTCGCGCCACAGCCAGGCCTGCAAGGGCCCCAGCCCGCGTGCGCCGTCGGACCAGCGGCCGAGGCTCGCGAGCAACAGCCCGGCCGAGGCCGGCTCGGTGCGCACGGCGCCGCGCAGCGCGCGCACGTCGGCGCGCCAGCGGCCGCGCCGCACCATCACGTTGAAATCGCGGCACGGGCCGTCGAACAGGCTGGCGTTCAATGCAGCATCGCCGGAGAAGTGGAAGGGCTCGTGCGCGCGGGCCAGCCGCTCATCGAGCCGGCCATCGGCCGAGTGCAGCCGCATGCCGGCACCGCGCAGCAGCACGATGCAGCGGTCGACGCCGGGGAACGCGGAGAACGGCGCATCGCGCTCGACCTCGGCGACGCTCAGGCGCCAGTCGAAATCGGCCGTGGCATCGCGGGGCTGCACGGCGAGCTCGCGCGTCAGCCCGGCGCCGTTGCGCCACGCCACGGCGGGCAGCGACTGCAGGTCCAGCGTCTCGCTGCGCCCGCTCATCAACGCCCGACCATCGGCAGCTTCAGGTGCTGGGCCTGCGCCGTCTGCACCGCCAGCTCGTAGCCGGCGTCGGCATGGCGCATCACGCCCGAGCCGGCGTCGTTGACGAGCACCCGCGCCAGCCGCTTCGCGGCCGCGTCGGTGCCGTCGGCCACGATCACCATGCCGGCGTGCTGCGAATAGCCCATGCCGACGCCGCCACCGTGGTGCAGCGACACCCAGGTCGCGCCGCCCGAGGCATTCAGCAGCGCGTTCAGCAGCGGCCAGTCGGACACCGCGTCGGTGCCGTCCTTCATGCCCTCGGTCTCGCGGTTCGGGCTCGCGACCGAGCCGGTGTCGAGGTGGTCGCGGCCGATCACGATCGGCGCCTTCAGCTCGCCGCTGCGCACCATCTCGTTGAACGCGAGGCCGGCGACATGGCGCTCGCCGAGCCCGAGCCAGCAGATGCGCGCCGGCAGGCCCTGGAACGCGATGCGCTCGCCGGCCATGTCGAGCCAGCGGTGCACGTGCGCGTTGTGCGGGAACAGTTGCTTGATCTTCGCGTCGGTCTTGCGGATGTCTTCCGGGTCGCCCGACAGCGCCACCCAGCGGAACGGCCCCTTGCCCTCGCAGAACAGCGGGCGGATGTAGGCCGGCACGAAGCCGGGGAAGTCGAACGCGTTCTTCACGCCCTGGTCGAACGCGACCTGGCGGATGTTGTTGCCGTAGTCGACGGTGGGCACGCCCATCGCATGGAAATCGAGCATCGCCTGCACGTGCACCGCGCACGACTGCACCGCGGCCTGCTTCAGGCGCTCGTGCTGGTGCGGGTCGCGCTGCGCATCGCGCCACTGCGCGACGCTCCAGCCGGCCGGCAGGTAGCCGTTGATCAGGTCGTGCGCCGAGGTCTGGTCGGTGACCATGTCGGGGCGGATGCCGCCGGCCTGCGCGCGCCGCACCAGCTCGGGCAGCAGTTCGGCGGCGTTGCCCAGCAGGCCGATCGACACCGCCTCGCGCTTGGCCGTGTGCTGCTGGATCAGCGCCAGCGCGTCGTCGAGGTCCTTCGCCTGCTTGTCGAGGTAGCGCGTGCGCAGCCGGAAGTCGATGCTGCTCTGCTGGCATTCGATGTTCAGCGAGACGGCGCCGGCGAAGGTGGCGGCCAGCGGCTGCGCGCCGCCCATGCCGCCGAGGCCGGCCGTCAGCACCCAGCGCCCGGCCAGCGTGCCGCCGAAGTGCTGGCGGCCGGCTTCGGCGAAAGTCTCGTAGGTGCCCTGCACGATGCCCTGGGTGCCGATGTAGATCCACGAGCCAGCCGTCATCTGGCCGTACATGAAGAGGCCCTGCCGGTCGAGCTCGTTGAAATGCTCCCAAGTGGCCCACTTCGGCACCAGGTTGGAGTTCGCCAGCAGCACCCGCGGCGCATCCGGGTGCGTCTTGAACACGCCGACCGGCTTGCCCGACTGGATCAGCAGCGATTCGTCGTCTTCCAGCTCGCGCAGCGACGCGAGGATCTGGTCGAAGCAGGCCCAGTCGCGCGCCGCGCGGCCGATGCCGCCGTAGACCACGAGTTCTTCCGGGCGCTCGGCCACCTCGGGGTCGAGGTTGTTCTGGATCATGCGGAAGGCCGCCTCGGTGAGCCACGACTTGCAGCTCAGCGTGCTGCCGCGCGGGGCGCGCACGACGCGGCCGGGGGCCGAGCGGGCGGCCTGTGCCGCGGCGTGGGCCACGGTCTTCATGTCGGTGGTGGAGTTCATCGGCGGCCTCGGGCGTGGGAGTGTCGAGCAGGATGCGGATAAGTGGTCTAGACCACTTTGCGCAGGATGCCGGGAGTCGGCCCGCCCGTCAAGTCACTCGGTGGCCGACTGCGCCGCATCGACCAGCCGCGCCCGCAGCCACTGGTGGGCGCTGGCCCGGTCGTGCCGCATGTGCCACAGCGCCTCGACGTGGATGCCGGCCAGCGGCAGCGGGATCGGCCGCTGTACCAGCTTGTCCTCGTAGCCGGTGGCGGCGATGAAGGTGCGGGGCAGCACCGTCAGCAGGTCGCTGCGGGCGACCACCCGGCCGGCGGTGAAGAACTGGTTGACCGTGAGCACGATACGCCGCGTGCGGTGCAGCTGCGTCAGCGCCTGGTCGACCAGCCCATGCGGCCGGCCGGAGAAGCTCACCAGCAGGTGGTGCGCCTCGCAGAAGCGGTCCAGCGTCAGCTCCTCGTCGGCCAGCGGATTGCCGCGGCGCATCACGCAGACGTATTCGCTGTCATACAGGCGCTCATGGTGGATCGGGCTGGCGCTGCCCTGGGCGACCAGGTTGGCCACCGCGTCGGGAAAGTAGCCGACCGCGAAATCGACCTCGCCGCGTTCCAGCAGCGGCCGCGGGTCGCGGGTGGTCAACGGGATCACCCGCAGGTTGGCCAGCGCCTGGCCTTGTTCGATCTGTTGAACGAGGGAGGGCATCAGCATCGCCGCGGTCGCATCCGCCATCGCGAGTCGGAAGTTCGCCACATCCTTCTGCGGGTCGTAATCGCCCGGCGCGAAGGCCTGGCGCAGGGCTGCCAGCGCCGCCTGCACCTCCGGCCACAGCTGCTCGGCACGCGGCGTGGGCTTCACCCCGAACGATGTGCGAGTGAGCAGTTCCTCACCGACGGAGTCCTTCAAACGCTTGAGGGCGTTGCTGACCGCCGGTTGGGTGAGCGCCAAGCGCTCGGCCGCACGGGTCAGGTTGCCCTCCGCCATCACCGCGTCAAACACGCGCAGGAGGTTCAAGTCAAGTGTGCGGAAATTCATGTTTGCTACTCCTCGACACCGGGATATCACGGCTGTGTATATCACTGATTCACAGCTTTCAGTAGCCAACCCCTGGGGTAAACCCTAGGATTGCGGCATGCGAGGTCGAAAACGATTTCGCGAGTCTTGAAAGGACGTTCCATGAACCCCGTGATCAGCCTGAATCTCCCGCAAGTGCCCACCGGCGCCGTCGCGTCCGGTTCGGCATCGCACGACGTGTGGGGCCGCATCGGCCGCCGCGTCTGGGCCTCGTTGGAAGCCGCCGGCCAGACCCGCGCTCGTCCCGAACTGCTGGCGCTGGCCAGCCGCTACGAAGCGTCGCAGCCCGAACTTGCAGCCCAGCTGCGTTCCATGGCTTCCGTTCGCCAGCGCTGACCGACCTCCCCCGAATTCGCCACAAGCGACCCCAACCCCGAAGGAAACACGATGACCACGACCACGATGGACCTGCAAGTCCCCCAACAACGCACCGCCCCGCGCCTGGCCGCGCCGTTTGCCGCTGCTTTCGCCGCGCTGCTGAACGCCCTGAAGCCCGCCGAGCGCGTGAACGTGGAAGAGAACCAGGCCGCCCGTGAGGCCGCCGACGTGCGGGCGATGGCTCGCCAGTACCTGAAGACCGACCCCGGCTTCGCTGCGGACCTGTTCGCGGCCGCCGACCGGCACGAAGAGCTGTACGGCAACTGAACCGATGCCGCTGCCACGGGCGGCGGCACACACCGAGACCACCATGAACCAGTCGACTTTCTTCGCTGACTCGCAAGCCTCGACGGCTTTCGTCCAGCGCATTTCGGACGCTTACGCGTTCGCCACCGCGGCGCTCGCGAACCTGCTGAGCCCCGCCGCCGAGAGCCCGGCCGAAGCCGCGAGCCGCCTGCGCTCGCTGGCCGAGGCCTACAGCGACGGGCAGCCGAGCTACGCCGCCGACCTGCGCGCCGCGGCCGACCGCGCCGACGCCGAGGTCTGAAGCCTTCGCGCTGATACAAGAAAGGCCCGCATCAGCGGGCCTTTTTCATGGGCGCACGGGATCGCGTCAGGCCGCCAGCCGGGCCTCGATGCGCGCCTTCGTCGCGGTGAGCTCCGCCGGCAGGTGCCAGGCGAGCTGCTTGAACAGCTCGTCGTGCAGCGACAGCTCGGCCCGCCAGGCGCTGGCGTCGACGCCGGTCACCTGGTCGTACTGCGCCGCGCTGAAGTCCAGGCCTTCCCAGTTCAGGTCCTGGTAGCTGGGCGTCACGCCGAACACGTTCTCGCGGCCTTGCGCCCGGCCTTCGACGCGCTCGAGCATCCACTTCAGCACGCGCATGTTCTCGCCGTAGCCTGGCCAGACGAACTTGCCGTCGGCACCCTTGCGGAACCAGTTCACGCAGAAGATCTTCGGCAGCTTCGCGCCGCGGGCCTGCAGCTTCGCGCCGAGCGACAGCCAGTGCTGGAAGTAGTCGCTCATGTTGTAGCCGATGAACGGCAGCATCGCGAACGGGTCGCGGCGCACCACGCCCTGCTGGCCGGCCGCGGCGGCGGTGGTCTCGCTGCCCATCGTGGCCGCCATGTAGACGCCTTCGGTCCAGTCGCGCGCCTCGGTGACCAGCGGCACGGTCGTCGAGCGGCGGCCGCCGACGATGATCGCGTCGATCGGCACGCCTTCGGGATCGTCCCAGGCCGCGTCGAGCGCCGGGTTGTTGGTGGCCGGCACCGTGAAGCGCGCGTTCGGGTGGGCCGCCTTCGCGCCGGTCTCCTTCGCGATCGCCGGGGTCCAGCGCTTTCCTTGCCAGTCGGTCAGCTGGGCCGGCGGGACGTCGGTCATGCCTTCCCACCAGACGTCGCCGTCGTCGGTGAGCGCGACGTTCGTGAAGATCACGTCGCGCTTCAGGCTCGCCATGCAGTTGAAGTTGGTCTTCTCGTTGGTGCCGGGCGCGACGCCGAAGTAGCCGGCTTCCGGGTTGATGGCGCGCAGGCGGCCGTCGGCGGCCGGCTTGATCCACGCGATGTCGTCGCCGATGGTGGTGACCTTCCAGCCCGGCAGGCCTTCCGGCGGGATCAGCATCGCGAAGTTGGTCTTGCCGCAGGCGCTCGGGAACGCAGCGGCGACGTGGTGCTTCTTTCCCTCGGGGCTCTCGACGCCGAGGATCAGCATGTGCTCGGCCAGCCAGCCCTCGTCGCGGCCCATCGTGCTGGCGATGCGCAGCGCGAAGCACTTCTTGCCCAGCAGCGCGTTGCCGCCGTAGCCGGAGCCGTAGCTCCAGATCTCGCGCGTTTCGGGGTAGTGGACGATGTACTTGGTGGCGTTGCACGGCCACGCGACATCCTTCTGCCCCGGCTCCAGCGGCGCGCCGACGGTGTGCATGCACGGCACGAACTCGCCGTCGGTGCCCAGCACGTCGATCACGGCCCGGCCCATGCGCGTCATGATCTTCATGTTGACGGCGACATAGGGGCTGTCGGAGAGCTCGACGCCGATGTGCGCGATCGGCGAGCCGAGCGGGCCCATGCTGAACGGCACGACGTACATCGTGCGGCCCTTCATCGCGCCGCGGAACAAGGCGCGGTCACCGGTCTGCAGCAAGCTGCGCATCTCGGCCGGCTCCATCCAGTTGTTGGTGGGGCCGGCGTCTTCCTTCTTCGCGCTGCAGATGAAGGTGCGGTCCTCGACGCGCGCCACGTCGCTCGGGCTGCTGCAGGCGAGGTAGCTGTTGGGGCGCAGCTCGGGGTTCAGCTTCTTGAAGGTGCCGGCGGCCACCAGTTGGGCGCAGAGCCTGTCGTACTCGGGGGTGCTGCCGTCGCACCAGTGCACGTCACGGGCTTCGGTCAGCGCGGCCATCTCGGCCACCCAGGCCATCAGCCGGGCGTGTTTGACGTAGGCGGGCGCGTTCAGGCGCAAACCCTCCATCGCGGGTCGGTTCATCGTGGGCTCCAATCATCAAAGTCAAAGTGCGGGATCGGGCGAACCTCGGGGCTCGCCCCATACCGCAAGGGCACGGCGGCAGGGCATGGCGGCAGGAACAGGCGGTTTCATGCCGGATGGGCAATCCGCGTGCCTCCACCGGGCAAGGCATTGTCGCGCCACTGTAATCTCGCCGTAACTGCCGCGAACCGGGGGATCATGCAAATTGCGAATGGCAACATGCAAAGCAGTTGTGACTTTTTCGGCGGTTCTGCGCGGCGGCTGGCCGGGCGGCACGGCGGCTGTTCCCGCTGTTGCATGGCCGTTTCTGCGCCCGCTTAAGATCGTCGGATGATGCGACGACGCCTCCTCCTCTCCCT
>NZ_JBFUGN010000028.1:0-18581 GCF_056402895.1 Rhizobacter sp. P3_B12
GGCGACAGCAGCGCGGCCGCCAGCGTGCAGGCCAGCGTCATCACGGCGGCCGCCGCATGCGGCGCGCGCGGCGCGGCCTGCGCAAAGGCCTGCTGCGTCCGCAGGCTGCGCAGCAGCGCCCACGCCAGCAGCGCGAACGCGGCGGCGAGCGCGGCCCAGGTGGCCGCCGACATCTCGCCCGCCGTGCCCAGCAGGTGGAACTGCTGCGAGCCGGTGATCAGCTTGCGGTAGTTCAGCGCGCCGACGAAGCTCAGCTCATAGCCGCCGGCCTGCAGCGAGAAGCGTGTCAGCGAGAGCCAGGCCGACGCGAGCAGCGGGAAGATCGAGAACAGCAGCACGACGGTGACGGCCGGCGCAATGAACACGGTGCCGGCCTGGCGGTCGAGCCAGTCCGTAGCCCGGATGCCAATCCGGGACGCGGAGGCGGGCGACGAACCCGGACTGGCATCCGGGCTACGCATCATTTGGCGCCGATGCTCGCTTTGTATGCGGCCTGCTGCTTTGCCTTCCCCAGCTCGTCGTTCAGCTCGTTCCACGTGTCCTCGATGTTCTTCATCGTGCCCTTCACGTCCAGCTCACCGGCCAGGAAGCGTGCCATCGCGGTGTCCAGCGCCACCTGCTGGTAGCGCTGGTTGAACGGGATGCGCAGGTCCAGCACCATGTTCGGCGAGTTCAGCGAATCCTGGATCGCGGTCAGGTAGTCCTTGGCCGCCTTGTCCGACATGCCGGCCTTCTTCCACGGCCCCATGTCCTTGAACTGGCTCTGCCGGTACGGGTTGAAGCCGGTCGCACCGACCGTCACGTCGGCGTTCGACTGCTCCGGCTGCGACATGTACGAGAAGAGGGCATAGGCCGCGTCCTTCGCCTGCGGCTTGGCCTTCGCGTTGACGGCACCCGACCAGCCGCCGAAGGCCGCGAACGGCGCACGGTTCACGCCGTTCACCGCATGCGGGCAGCGCGTCGCGTCGCAGGCCACCAGTTTGCCGCTCACGCGGTCCAGCACCTTGCTGCTGCCCGGCAGCATCAGCGCGCCGACCTTGTCGACCACCTTCGAGGCCTTCGGGTCGACCGCCAGCGGGCCGATGTCACCCCAGTCGACGGTGAGCGCGCAGCCGCCGCTGACGAACAGCGTGCGGGTGTCGCCCACATCCATGTTGATCTCGTTCGGCGGGCCGTACTTGCCGGTCTCCTTGTAGATCTCCAGCGCCCGCGCGAAGGCGTCGTTGTTGACCAGCGGCTTCATCGTCGCCGGGTCGAAGAACGCGCCCTCGCTGGTGCCCTTGGCCTGCAGGAAGGCGCCGGCCACCGAGGTGATCATCCAGAACGACTGCGCGCCGCGCTTCTTCGCGATGCACGAGCCGACGATCGGCTTGCCGTCGCCGAAGTCCTTGCCGTGCGCGGCCTTCGCGATGTCGAGGTACTCGTCCCAGGTCTGCGGCGGCTTCTTGCCGAGCTTGGCCAGCACGTCGCTGCGGTAGTAGGCGATGTGGAAGTCGCCGTCCAGCGTCACGGTGTAGGTCTTGCCGCCGTACTTCTGCGAGAACTCGCGGAAGAACGGCGCCACGTCGTCCTCGCGCAGCTTGGTGTCAGCCTTCACGCGCGGGCTCAGGTCCTCGAGGAAGCCGACGTAGTCGGGCATCCACTGCGGCGCGAGGATCGCGGCATCGATCGAGTTGGTGCCGGTCGACCAGTCGGTCAGCAGCTTCTGGTACAGGTCCGAGTACGGCACCGTGATCACGTTGACCTTGGCGCCGGTGGCGGCCTCGAACTCCTTGCCGCGGCGCTGCAGCGGCTCGGCGATCTGCGGGCCGGTGAAGGTCATCACGTTGAGCGTGACGCCGGTATAGGCCTTGGTCTGCGCTTGCGCGCCGGGCACGCCGAACGCGGCGGCGCAGGCCAGCGTGGCCCAGAGAGGAATCGATCTGCGGTTCATGGTGTCTCCATCCTTGTTGTGGTTCACAGCGGGGTCACTCCATCCAGACGGTAGAAGCGCTCGGCGTTGCCGGCCCACACCGCGTGGCGATCGGCGGCGTCCAGCGGCGCCAGCAACTGCTCGCAGGCCAGCACCCAGCCGGCGTAGTCGCCGGCGAGCTGCAGCACCGGCCAGTCGCTGCCCCAGATCACGCGCTGCGGGCCGAACAGCTCCAGCACGGCCTCGGCGAACGGGCGCAGCGTCGCGACGCTCCAGCCGGGGCCGGCTTCGGTCGCGAGGCCGGACAGCTTGCAGTGGATCGCCGGCAATTGCGCAAGTGCCTGCAGGCTGCGTCGCCAGTCGCTGAACGCACCTCGCGCGATGTCGGGCTTGGCCGCATGGTCGATCACGATCGGCAGCGCCGGGTGGCGTTCGGCGAAGGCCAGCAGGTGCGGCAGGTGCGGCGGCTTCACCAGCGCGTCGAAGCACAGGCCGTGTTGCACCAGCGCGCGCACCGCCGGCGCRATCGGCGTGGTGGCGATCCAGGCCGGGTCCGGCAGGTCCTGCAGCATCGGCCGCACGCTCTTCAGCAGCGGGTTCGCGGCCAGCGTCGCGATCGTGGCCGGCGCATCGGGCGCCACCATGTCGACCCAGCCGACCACGCCGCGCACCAGGTCGTGCTGGGCCGCGAGCTGCAGCAGCCACTGCGTCTCGGCGAGCGTCGGCGCGGCCTGCACGAGCACCGTGCCACGCACGCCGTGGGCGGCGAGCAGCGGTTGCAGGTCGGCGGGGCCGAAGTCGCGGTACAGCGGTGTCAGATCGGGACCCAACCAGCCGTAGTCGCCGCGCGCGAGCGACCAGAAATGCTGGTGCGCATCGATGCGGTATGCGACCGTCATCGGCTTTCCCCCGGCACCGGCGCATCGGCGGCGATCAACCCCTGCTCGCGCAGCGTGCGCCACAGCGCCGCCGGGATCGGCTGCGTCATCCAGCGCACGATGCCCTGCAGCTCGTCCGCGTTGCGCGGCCCCGGCACGCACGACACCACGGCCGGGTGGCCGAGCGGAAACTGCAGCGCCGCCGCCGCGAGCGGCACCTCGAAGCCGTCGCACACCGCCTGCAATTGCGCGACGCGCGCGACCACCTCGGCCGGCGCGGTCGCGTAGTTGAACTTCAGCGTGCTGCTCGGGCGGCGCAACCCGGCCGCGAGGATGCCGGAGTTGAACGGCCCGCCGACGATGATGCCGACGCCGCGCTCGACGCAGCGCGCGAGGAACGGGTCCAGCGCCTCCTGCTCCAGCAGCGTGTAGCGGCCGGCGAGCAGCGTGCAGTCGAGGTCGACGTGCTCCATCGTGTCGCGCACGATCTCCCATTCGTTGACGCCCAGCCCGATCGCGCCCACCAGGCCTTCGCGGCGCAGCGACTCCAGCTCGCGCAGGCCCCCGCCGCTGGTGAGCTGTCGCCAGTGGAACTCGTGGCGATCGCCGTGCGTCACGCGGCCGATGTCGTGCACCAGCGCGATGTCGATGCGGTTCGTGCCGAGGCGCTGCAGGCTGTCCTCGACCGAGCGGCGGATCGCGGCGGCGGAGTAGTCGTAGTGCAACTCGAACGGCAGCGGGTTCTGCCACGCGGTCTCGCCGGCGGGCAGGGTACGCGGCGCGGCAAGCGGTGACAGGGGCTTCAGCAGGCGGCCGACCTTGGTGCTCAGCACCCACTGGTCGCGCGGGTGCCCGCGCAGCGCCTCGCCGAAGCGCCGTTCCGACAGCGTGTAGCCGTAGAACGGCGCGGTGTCGAAGAAGCGGATGCCGGCCGCCCACGCGGCGTCGAAGGCGGCGCGCGACGCCTCCTCGGAGATCACGTCGTACATGTTGCCGAGCGGCGCGCCGCCCATGCCGAGCGTGGTCAGCGCGTGGCGGGTGCGCGGCAGCATGCGGGTCGGGAGTGTGTTCATGGCGTGGCCCTTTGCATCGAAGGCATCGCGCGGATCGGCACGGAGACCGGCAAGCAGCTCGGCCCGATCGGCTCGAAAGCCTTGTAGGTGAGGATGAACTCGCGGTGGCCGAGCGATTCGCTGGCGGTCTCGCGGCCGTGGCCGACGTCCTGCACCAGTGCGACGATCTCGGCGCCCACGTCGTCGAGCGTCGCATCGCCGCGCAGGATGCGGCCGGCGTTCACGTCCATGTCGTCGGCGAGCTGGTCGTAGGTGTCCGGGTTCGCGCACACCTTGATCACCGGCGAGATCGCCGAGCCGACCACCGAGCCGCGGCCGGTCGTGAACAGCGTCAGGTGTGCGCCGCAGGCGATCAGCTCGACGATCTCGGCGTTGTCGGAGATGTTCGGGAAGCCGAAGCGCACCTCGCCGTCGGGCACCACGTCGAGCAGGTACAGGCCGCCGGTGGGCGGGATGTCGCCGGGCTTGATCAGGCCGCTGATCGGCGAATCGCCGCTCTTCGCGTAGGCGCCGAGCGACTTCTCCTCCTGCGTGGTCAGCCCGCCGTCGGCATTGCCGGGCGCGAAGCTGCCGTGGCCGAGCGTCTCGTAGTAGCGCGCCGCCTTGGCGACGCAGCGCACGATCTCGTCGCCGAGCTCGGGCGTGGCGGCGCGGCGCTGCATGTGGAACTCGCAGCCGACCAGCTCGCCGGTCTCCTCGAAGATGCAGGCGGCGCCGCGCGCGATCAGCGTGTCGAACGCGCGGCCGACCGCCGGGTTCGCGGTGATGCCGCTGGTGCCGTCGCTGCCGCCGCAGACGGTCGCGACGACGAGTTCGTCCCAGCGCATCGGCACGCGCGCCTGCGTGTCGAGCTCGGCGAGCGCCCAGCGCACCCACTCGATGCCCTCGGCCAGCGTCTTGCGCGTGCCGCCATGCTCCTGGATCGTCAGCGTGTGCACCGGCCGGCCGCTGGCGGCGACCTCGGCCTCCAGCCCGCGCTTGTCGAAGCTCTCGCAGCCGAGCGAGACCAGCAGCACCGCGCCGACGTTCGGGTGCGTCAGCAGGCGGCGCATCATCTTGTCGGCATAGGCGTTCGGGTAGCAGCCCGGGAAGCCGACGAGGTGCACCGGCTCGCCGCGGAAGGCGAGCGTCACCTCGTGCGCGACGAAGTGCGCGCACTCGACCAGGTACGCCACCGCGACGATGTTGCGGATGCCCTTGCGGCCGTCGGCGCGCGGGAAGCCGGTCAGCTCGGGCAAGGGCTCAGTCATGGGTGGTGAGGACATATTTGGAGCCATCCTGCAGCGTGTAGGTGGGCAGGYAATCGCTGCGCAGGTTGTCGGTATGGATGTGCTCGCCGCGCGCGATCGGGCGCTGCACGCTGCCGATCACCGCGCCGTAGCGCAGCACCTTGTCGCCCACCGCCAGCGCCTGCCGCGCCAGCTTGTGCGCCATCCCGACCGGCCGCGGCAGCGTCACCGGCTCGCCGTCGATCAGCAGCGTCTCGCCGGCGGCCAACGCACGGCACGCCACCAGGCAGTTGTCGGCCGGGTTCAGCAGCAGCAGGCGGGGATCGGTGGCAGGGGTCATTCCGGCTTCCTGGGGTCGCTCCGAAAAGGTATAAAGGTCAGACCAATAGACCATTGTTGCGATCGCCCGCGATCCGCGGCAACCGGGTTGACCCTGATGGGAAAATCGACCGATGAGCCACCAGCGACTGCCGCCGATCGAGACCAAGCGCCTGTACCAGCACATTGCCGGCGTGCTGCGCGAGTCGATGGACAGCGGGCGCTTCGGTATCGGCAGCTACCTGCCGCCGGAGCGCGAGCTGGCGGATCAACTGGGCGTCAGCCGGGCCTCGGTGCGCGAGGCGCTGATCGCGCTGGAGGTGCAGGGGCGGGTGTCGGTGCGGGTCGGGGCCGGCGTGCAGGTGCTGGATGCGTCGTCGCCGCGGGCGTCGTCAGCGGCATCGGCCTCGGCGGACGAGCCGCCGGTCGGCCCGCTGGAGCTGCTGGAGGCGCGGCTGGTCGTCGAGACCGAGACCGCGGCCCTCGCGGCGCGCCACGCGACCGAGCAGGATCTGCAAGGCCTGCAGCGCAGCCTGGACCAGATGGTGCAGGACCACGCCCGCAACCCGTTGCTGCACGACGGCGACCGCGCCTTCCATATCGGCATCGCGCGGGCGAGCGGCAACGCGGCGCTGCTGTTCATCGTGACGACCCTGTGGGACCAGCGCTACACGCCGATGCAGGACCGGATGGAGACGCTGTTCACGACACCGGGGCTGCACACCGCCGCGGTCGACGACCACCGGCGCGTGCTGGAGGCCATCGCGGCGCACGACCCGGCGGCGGCGCGCCAGGCGATGCGCCGGCACCTGACGACGGTGCGCAAGACCTTCTCGCGGGCGATCGTCGCGGGCCGCTGAGCCGAGTTCCAGTCCGACGGCTCAGGCCAACGGAGCAGACCGCGGCCAGTGCGGCCGCGACGCGCTGAAATCGACCGTGCGCGTGTCGGTCACCTGCGTGCGGGGTTGCTGGTCACTGGGGATGTCGACCCGCAGCATCACGAAATCCTGCTCGCCTTCGACGACGGCCAGCTGCGGTTCCTGGCGCACGCTCGGGTGCAGGTACACCGGGTCGTGGTGCGCCTCGACCAGCGCGACCTCGCCCGTCAGATGCACGAGTTGCCGGGTGCGCGGGTCGACGAACGACAGCGTCACGTCCGGGTCGATCTCGACGTCGAGCGCCACGCGGCTGTCGCGCGGCACCATCAGCCAGACGTGCGGCGGGCCGTCGCCCGAGGTCATCGAGATGCGCACCTGGGCCGCGTGCGGCGCACCGCTGGCCAGGCGCGTCGTCACCATGCAGTGCCGGGCGCGCTGGAGCGAGGGCCACACCGACTGGAAATCCCCGTCGTTGCGGCGGCTGAGGAAGGGCAGGTTCGGAAGGTTCATGACTTCTTGTAGGTAGGACCGAGCTGGATGGATGCAAGCCCTCGGGGCAATCGGTGTGCCCGCGTTGGTGTCGACAGTCCCTAACTTGCCAACAATTCACCGACCCGCGTGCGCAGCCCGTCCGGCGTCACCTCGCCGGGCGCCAGCGGCACGCCGGCCACCATGCCGACCCGCGTGAACATGCCGCGCCGGAACGGCTTGACCATCGCGCCGCCCTGCTCCACCCGCGAGAAGAACGAGCCCCACAGGTTCTGCAGCGCCAGCGGGATCACCGGCACCGGGTGGGTCTCCAGCAGCTTCATCACGCCGCCCTTGAACTCGCCGAGCTGGCCGTCCTTGGTGATCGCGCCTTCCGGGAAGATGCACACCAGCTCGCCGTCGGCCAGCACCGCGCGGGCGCGCTCGAAGGCCTGCTCGTAGACCTTCGGGTCGTCGCGCTGCGACGCGATCGGGATCGCCTTCGCGAGCTTGAACATCCAGCCCAGCACCGGCAGCTTGAAGATGCGGTGGTCCATGATGAAGGCGATCGGCCGCGGGCTGGCCGCCATCAGCAGCACCGCGTCGACGAAGCTGACGTGGTTGCACACCAGGATCGCCGCGCCCTTGGTCGGGATGTGCTCGTCGCCGCGCACCTTGAAGCGGTAGATGCAACGCGTCGCGATCAGCGCGATGAAGCGCAGCAGGTATTCGGGCACCACCAGGAAGATGTAGAACGCGACGATCGCGTTCAGCACGCCGACCACCAGGAACACCTGCGGGATCGTCAGCCCCGCCTTCAGCAGCACGCCGACCAGCACCGCGCTGACGATCATGAACAGCGCGTTCAGGATGTTGTTGGCCGCGATGATGCGGGCCCGGTGGCTGGGCTGCGAGCGCAGCTGGATCATCGCGTACATCGGCACGCTGTACAGGCCGGCGAACAGGCTCAGCAGCGCGAGGTCGGCCATCACCCGCCAGTGCGCGCCGACCGCGACGAAGCCCGCGAGCGACAGCTGCGCCGACGGCGGCACGCCGCGCGACGCGAAGAACAGGTCGATCGCGAAGATGCTCATGCCGATCGCGCCCAGCGGCACCAGGCCGATCTCGACGTGCCGGCGCGACAGCACCTCGCACAGCAGCGAGCCGGTGCCGATGCCGATCGAGAACACCACCAGCAGCAGCGAGGCGACCTGCTCGTCGCCGTGCAGCACCTCCTTCGCGAAGGCCGGGAACAGCGACAGGAAGACCGCGCCGAAGAACCACATCCACGAGATGCCCAGCAACGAGCGGAACACCGCGACGTTCTCGTGCGCGAGCTTCAGGTTGCGCCAGGTCTC
Organism: Rhizobacter sp. P3_B12; assembly: GCF_056402895.1. NCBI lineage: Bacteria > Pseudomonadati > Pseudomonadota > Betaproteobacteria > Burkholderiales > Sphaerotilaceae > Rhizobacter > Rhizobacter sp. P3_B12. Next base: position 8,115 of record NZ_JBFUGN010000028.1, read on the forward strand.
GGTGACCGGGTTCCAGTTGATCTTCAGCAGCGGGTCGGTCGACGGCGACGGCGGCACGTACTGCGCGGTCAGCCGGCCGAGCAGCGCGACCGCGATGCAGCCGATCGCGACGTAGTGGCGCCCGACCTCGGGGATGCCCACCAGCAGCCCGCCGGCCACCTGGCCGAGCAGGATCGCGACGAAGGTGCCCATCTCGACCATGCCGTTGCCACCGGTCAGCTCGCGTTCGCCCAGGTGCTGCGGCAGGTAGGCGAACTTCACCGGGCCGAACAGCGTGGAGTGCAGCCCCATCAGGAACACGCAGGCCAGCAGCACCGGCACGTTGGTGACCCAGAAGCCCCACGCGGCCAGCAGCATGATCGCGATCTCGAGCGACTTGACGAGCTGGATCACGCGCGTCTTGTCGTACTTGTCGGTCAGCTGCCCGCTGGTGGCCGAGAACAGCAGGAACGGCAGGATGAACAGCGCGCCGATCACCAGGCCGGCGAGCTGCGGCGACAGCCACGACACCTGCACCTTGTAGGTGACCAGCACCGTGAAGGCGAACTTGAACAGGTTGTCGTTGCCGGCGCCGAGGAACTGCGTCCAGAAGAACGGGGCGAAGCGCCGCTGGCGCAGCAGGGCGAACTGATTCGGGTGTTCGGGGGACGACAAGGTGGCCTCCTCAGGCAGGGCAGTTCGTGGCGCAATGTAGCGGCAAGGCCGCGGATCTAAGATGCGGCCATCGTTTTCCAACGCGCCGCATGCCCATTCCACGCCCCATCCTTCGCCGCAAGCCGCTTCCGAAACAGGCCCCGCCGGCGGTGCTGAACCAGCGACTGCGGCAGCAGCAGCGCCTCGTGGCGTCTCCGGGCTTCGCGGCCCGTGTCAGGGTGCAGGGGCCGGGCCGACCCGCCGCGATGGTGCCGATCGCGGTGGCCGCGCTGCTGGGCTGCGTGGGCGGTGTCGGCGTGTTCCTGGGCTGGCTGCAGGCGAGCTGGATGCTGGCCGCCGGCGGCGCGGTCGCCGCGGCGGCCGGTGTGGTGATGGGGCGGCGAGCGATGCGGCCGCCCGTGGCCGACACGCTCGGCATGGCCGCCATCGACGAGGGCGACGCCGCGCGGCTGGATGCCGTGGTCGAGCGCTGCGCACCCGAGCTGCCCGATGCCGCCGTCGAGGCGCTCACGCAACTCGCTGCCACGCTGGGCCGCATGGCCCCGCAGCTGCGGGGCCGCCAGCCGGGCCCGCCGTGGCGCACGGAAGATTCGTTGTTCATCGGAGAGCTGCTTCGCCGCTATGTGCCGGATTCACTCCAGCGCTACCTCGAGATCCCCGCCGCCCAGCGTCCCGCGCTGCGACTCGACGACGGCCGCACGCCGGCCCAGGCCCTGGGCGCGCAGCTCGACGGGCTGGCGCAGGAGCTGGCCGATCGCGAGAAGCTGCTGGCGCAGGCATCGTCTGAAGCGCTGGCGCTGCAGGGTGCATTTCTGGAGGCACGGCGCAAGGGTTGAATCCGCGCGCTCAGGCGCCCGGGCGGGTGGGCTGCTCCGACTGCATCGCCGACAGCGCCGCATCGTGCTTGTCGCGGACGGTCTTCGCCAGCGTGAACGTGGTCGACACCAGGAACAGCCACGAGACCAGCATGTAGCCCTTCTGCCACTCGACGATGCTCATGCGCCACAGGCCCCAGCCGGTGAGCGTCACCGCCGCGCCGAAGCCGATCCACACGGTGGCGATCCAGCCGAAGGTGTCGACCTGCCCGTCGCGGTTGTCGCGCAGCGTCTTCGCCACCGCGAACGAGGCGAACAGGCAGAAGAAGAAGCCGATCGCGAGGAAGGCGCGGTCCAGCTCCTGGCTGGGCAGCTTCAGCACGCCGGTGGCACAGGCCGTGAGCGCCAGGGCGAACGACACCCACACCTGCACGGTCCAGCCGTTGGTGTCGCGCTGGTAGACGATTCTTTCTTTCATGGTGTCCTCTGCATCCGTCGATTGAAATGGGGGTGGGCGGTCACAGCGCGACCGGCCCGGCGATGCCGACGCCCGCCTCGCGGATGCGCTCCTGGCGCACGCGGTCCACATAGCTGCTGGCGCGCGAGATCTGTTCCTTGATGACGGCGTTGTTCTGCCCCATGACCTCGATGGCCTTGCTGCGGAAGTCGTCCATCGCGTCCATGGCCTTGAAGGTCTGGTCGAACATCTCCTTGAGCTTCTCCACACCCAGCATCGGGTTGGCGGCGAACTCGGTGGTGCGCTCCACGTGGTTGTTGAGCTGGCGGCCGGTTTCGGCGATCAGGCCTTCGATCGACTGCGACACGCCGCTCAGCATGTTCATCACCTGGATCTGGTTGCCGGTGGCGCGCGCCACGGTCTGCGCGACGGCCAGCGCCGACATGCCGGTGGTCGCCACGCGGGTGCAGCCGGTGATCATCTCGCGGCCGGTGCGCTTGAGCACGTCCAGCGACAGGTAGCCGTTCACGCACACCGCCTGCTGCGTCTGCATGTCCAGCAGGTTCTGGCGCGCGTAGAACAGCACTTCCTGCTCCAGCGCCTGGGCGCGTTGCGGGTCGGTGGCCTTCAACGCCTGCACCTTCTCGGCGAGGCGGGTGTCCAGCGTCTCGGCGAAGTGGATGGCGGCGCGCAGCTTCTCCATCGCGTCCCACAGCTTGGCGCGCACGGACTCGATCTCGACCACGTCGCGCTGCATGTCGTCGCGCGCCGAGTGCAGCTGCTGCATCGTCTTCTGGAGCTGGCCGCCCGCCGTCTGGAACTTGCGGAAGTAGGCCTGCAGCCGGTTGCCGTAGGGGATGAAGCCGAGCAGCTTGCGCGGCTGGAACAGGTCGCCTTCGCGGCCGGGGTTCAGTTCGTCGAGGTGACCGCGCATGCCCTGCAGCGCCTTGAAGGCCGGCGAATCTTCCATGCCGACGAAATTGCGGTCCATGAAGCGGCCCTGCATCAGGTTGGCCGAGACCGAGACCTCTTCGCGGCCGAGGCGGAACGCCGCGTCGAGCTTGGACTTGAAAGCGTCGCCGTGCAGGTCTTCGGTGAGCAGGGCGTCGACGAATCGCCGCACCTGGTCTTCGACCTCGCCGCGCAGCGCCGCCGGGAGCGGCACCGCTTCGGCGGCGGCCGCAGGCTGGATCGCGACGATGGCTTCGGGCGGCGTGAGTTGGAACGCCGCGGCAGGCGCTGCAGCGGAGGCGGTGACCGTCATGGGTTGTCTCCTGGTGTCAGCGGTCTGCGCTGCTGGCGGCAATATAGCTGCGGGAGCGGCGGATCTCGGCTCGTGGACGGGCGAAGCGTGCATCATGTCTCGCAACGGTTGAACATGCGGCGCAGTGTTGCCGCCGCCGCCCGCGGCGGACATCACCCCGAAGAGGGGGCGCGGCCGAGTGGCGAGGGCAGCCGCGGCTGGTATCGCTTTGCGATACTTCCACTCGCCCTTCGCTCGCCCTTCACTCGCCCACCGCGCGTTCACATGAGCACCACCCAAGACCTCGTCACCGCCTTGAAGGCCGAACTCAAGGCCGCCAACGTCACCTATGCCGAGCTGGCCGGGCACCTCGGCATGTCGGAGTCGAGCATCAAGCGCGTCTTCGCGAAGGGCGACATGCCGCTGTCGCGCATCGACGACGTGCTGCGCGTGCTGAAGATGGATTTCGCCGAGCTGGCGCGGCAGATCGCCGATGCGCAGCCGCTGCGCCGCGAGCTGACGCTCGAGCAGGAGAAGGCGGTGGTGGCCGACCGACGCCTGCTGCTGCTGGCGATCTGCTGCATGAGCCAGTGGACCTATGAGCAGATGATCGGCACCTACACCTTCAGCGAGGCCGACTGCGTGCGCTACCTGCTGCAGCTCGACCGGCTGGGCATCATCGAGCTGCGGCCGATGAACCGCTACCGGCTGCAGGTGGCGAAGACCTTCCGCTGGCGGCCGAACGGCCCGGTGATGGCGTTCTTCCGCGAGCACGTGGCCGACGACTACTTCAACAGCGGCTTCGACGGCGACGGCGAGATGCTGATGCTGGTGCACGGGCAGATCGGCACCAGCCTGGCGGCGAGCTTCGTCGAGCGGCTGCAGCGCGTCGGGCAGGATTTCGCGCAGCAGCACCTGGCCGACCAGAAGCTGCCGGCCGACCAGCGGCGCGCCTACACGCTGGTGGTCGGCATGCGGTCCTGGCTGTTCGCGGCGTTCCGCGACCTGAAGCGGGAGGAAGCTGCTTGAACCATGGGCTGAGCGGTCTTCTTCTCGCCCTCGTCACCGGGTACGCGAATGCCGGCATCGTGGTGCGCCTGTCCGAGGCGTCGGAGGATGTGAAAGTCGTGGCCGCCGCCGGGAGCGAGGGCTGCACGTCCGGCTTCCCAGCCGATGCGTACAGCGATTCACCGGGCTTTCGCAAGGAATCGGATCGCGTCTTCCTCAGGAAGCTCAGTTCCGAAAAGGAATTGGGCAAGTACTTGGTCGCGGCGAGGCTGGGTGGCGGGATCTACCTGCACCTGCCCTACTTCCACCCCGGGGACTCCTGCGGAGAGGTGAGCTTCGAAATCGAGGGCAGGAAGATCCTGTGGAACGGCAAGCTGTACAGCGGAAAGCTTCGGATCCCCGAGCGCGATGTTTTCTACAACTCCGTGTTCTTCACCAATGAACCGGATGCCGACATCTCCGATGCCACGTACTTCGACCGCGACATTCCAGCGCCGGCCTTGCGCCAGCTGAAGCGCGCCTTCCCCGCGATTGCCGACTACTACCGCAAGAACCTCGCCGTTCAAGCGGTCCGGTCCACGAGTGCCGTGGTGGCCTTGGTCCACAACCAGGGGAAGTACTTCGGGTATGGCGGCGATGCGCTCAACATCATCCGCATCACCTATGACAATCCGAACCCGCTGCCGGCAGACATTGCCGGGGTCTTCTCAGACACCTACGCGCATGAGCTGGCGCACAAGGCGCAACACGCATCGCTGTTCGAGAACCCGCATGGCAGGTACTTGACGGAAGGAAGCGCGGAGTTCCTGAAGCTGTTCGTGCTTCGCGAGTCCGGCCTCATCGACGCCCGCCAGCAGGACGGCCTCATCCGGAATGCCTTGCAGGCGTGCGCGAAGCACACCTCTGGGAAATCCYGGCTGCAGAAGCTCACCGACCGCACGATCTTCTATCGTGAGCCCTACGACTGCGGTCTTGTCTATTACGTCGCTTCGTATCGATCCAGCGGCCTCGAAGCGAAAGCATTCGTCGCGCTCCTGCTGAAGGCCCTGTCAGCGGACATCGACTACAGCAACGATCGGCGGCGGCTCTGCCTCCTGTACGAAGCCGATTGCGAGAACCTGACGCTCACCGATCTCGTCAGTGGCGGCCCGAGGTTCGATCGAAGGCGGGCCGACATCGAGTCGACGAAGCCTCTCGACGCCCCATGAAAAAAGGGGACCCTCGCGGGTCCCCTTGTCGCTTGTGAAAGCAGGGCGGCCCGTGCCGCCATGCATCACCAGAACGTGTACTTGCCCGCCAGCGTGATGACGCGGCCCATCTGGCTGTGGTAGCCGGCGTTGTACGCGACGTAGCGGGTGACCCGTTGCTCGTCGAGCGGTGCTTCGCGGTTCTCGAGGTTGTCGATGTTCACGCTCAGCGTCAGGTTCTTGATCCCCTTGTAGGCCACGTACAGGTCGGCCGTCGACCAGGCTTTCACGCGGCACAGGTCCGGATGCGCACCGGCCGAATACGGGCAGCTCAGGTCGGCCGGCGAGAAGGCGCGCAGGAAGCCGCCGGTGTAGTTGCCGGTCAGCGTAGTCGCCCAGTCGCCCACGTCCCAGTCGATGCCGACCTTGAAGCGCTCCTTCGGCTGGCTGTAGGTGCCGGCGTAGTCGACTTCCGGCGCGTCCTTCACGTTCGCCACCAGGTAGCGCGGCATCTTGTTGTAGACGATGGTCAGGCCGACGCGGCCGGCCGAGCCGATGTCCTGGCGCGCCTTCAGCTCGATGTCGTAGCCCCAGACCCTGGTCGAGCCGAGGTTGGTGTACTGCAGGTTCAGCTGCTCGATCTCCTGCGTCACCGGGTCCCGCTGCACATAGCCCGGGTAGGTCGACTCGTTGGCCAGCAGGTAGTCCGGATCGATCGACGCGATCTCGTCGCGGCGCTTGATCTTGTACGCGTCGAACGACAGCGAGACGTTCTCGGTCGGCTCGAACACCAGGCCGGCCGTCAGGCTCTTCGACTTTTCGGGCTTCAGGTTCGGGTTGGAACCCGAGACCGCGCGGATCGAGGCATCGCACTGCGGGTTGGTCGTGTCGCTCGGGTCCGGGCACAGCTTCGGGTCGCGCAGCGAGTAGAAGCCGGTCGACGGGCTCTGCGTGGTCTCGGTCAGCGACGGCGCACGGAAGCCCTCGGCATAGGTGGCCCGCAGCGCCAGCATCGACGACACCTTCCACTTGATGCCGGCCTTCGGCACGGTGGCCGAGCCGAAGTCGCTGTAGCGGTCGGTCCGCGTGGCGAGCGAGGCTTCGAGCGACTTCGTGATCGGCACCGACAGCTCGGCGAAGAACGCGCTGACGTTGCGGCTGCCGTCCGACGACGAGCCGCCCAGCACGCTGATGGCGCCGTTGGCGGTCAGCGCGTCCGGCGTGCTCTTGAACGATTCGCGGCGGAACTCGGCGCCGAGCGCCAGGCCCAGCCCGCCAGCCGGCAGCTTCATCAGCTCGCGCGAGCCGCGCACGTCGACCGACGTGGTGCTGGTCTTGCCCTCGTCGTGCAGCGTCGGGTAGAGCGCCGCCATCAGCGCCGGGTTGTTCGCGCCCGGATTGCCGAAGATGAAGTTCGGGTTCGCGACGCCGTTGGCATCCAGCACCTGGCCGCCGGTCAGCACCGAATCGTTGATCAGGCCGTTCGTCCAGACGCGTGCATGCGTGCCGGAGTACATCACCGCGCTCTCGGCATCCCAGCCGGCGACGGTGCCGCGCCCGCCGAACACCAGGCGCGAGGTGTCGGCCGTCACCTCGGTGGTGTGCAGCACGTCCATGAAGCGGTAGCGCAGCGCCACCGGATCGGTCGCACTGGGGTTCTGCGGGTGGCCGACCGGCAGCGTGATGTAGATGTTGGGCAGCGTGCCGGTGGAGTTGTAGGTCGCGGTGTTGTACGAAGGCGACTCGCCGCTGTACTTGTTGCGCACGAACAGCGCGTCACCGAACAGCTCGAAGCCGCCGCCGAGGTCCAGCGTGGCGGCACCGAACAGCGCGTCCTGCTTGGTCTCCGGCACCAGGTCCTGGTGGTCGGTGCCCTGGTAGTAGCAGCGGCCGTTGACCGCGGCGCCCGGCTCGTTCAGCGGCGTGCAGCCCGGCATCGGGCCGATCAGCGTGCCGCCGGTGGTGTAGAGGTTGCCCGGGTAGCCGTAGCTCGAGCGCAGGTCGTTCAGCCCGAAGCGGCGGAAGTCGGCGGTCGAGGTCATCGGCCGCGCCGAGGCCTTCACCGAGTTCTGCTGCTCGTGCGAGTAGTTCAGGAAGAAGTTGTACCGGTCGTTCTCGAGGTCGCCCTTGCCCCAGGTGGTGCTGAACTTGCCCGCCGCACCATCGTGGTAGCCCGACTGCGAGCCCGACCCCGACAGCGACAGGCCGTTGTAGTTCTTGCGCAGGATCACGTTGATGACGCCGGCGATCGCGTCGGAGCCGTAGATGGCCGACGCGCCGTCCAGCAGCACTTCCATGCGCTCGACCACATCGAGCGGAATCGAGTTGATGTCGAAGAACGACTGCTGGCCGCCCGAGGCGAAGCCGTACGGCGCCATGCGGCGGCCGTTGATCAGCACCAGCGTGGCCTGTGCACCCAGCCCGCGCAGCGAGACGCCGCCGGCACCGGGCGTGAAGCTCGCCACCGCGTTGGAGTTGAAGTTGCCGGCGTTGCTGGCCGGCAGCCGGCCCAGCAGCTCGGTGACCGACTGCGCGCCGGAGCGGTCGATCTGCTCGCGCGTGATCACCTGCACCGGCGAGGCGGTCTCGGCATCGATGCGCTTGATGCGCGACCCGGTGACCTCGACCCGCTGCAGCGATTTCGGGGCCGTGCCCGTCGTGTCCGGGGCCGGGGTGTCGGACTGGGCCCAGGCCGGCGTGGCACCGGCGGCGCACAGCGCCATGACGGTGGCGCTGATGTACTTCAAGCGAAACATTCGCATCCCTCGATCAAGTGCCAGGATCTCTGGCGCCAAAACAAAGGCAGCGAAAGGATCCTTTCGCTGCCGCCATGTGCGCAGGGTCGGACGATCCGCCTCCCCCATGCCTCTGCCTCCATCGTGCTCAGAGCGGGCCCGCTTGTGATCCCGGGGAAACCGCAACTGGTCAAGCCGTCACGAACGGGCTTGCGTTCGTGACGCCCGTGTGAAAAACGGTAAAGCAAGTGGTGGGCCACGGTGATGTGGCCACGACAGGATGCGACCGGCGTTCAGCCCGTGGCGGGCGGCAGGGCGCTGCGCAGTGTGAGCGTGAACTCGGCCCAGGCGCCTTGCTGGCTGCGGGCCTCGATGCGGCCGCCCATGCTCTCGATGAGCTGGCGGGTGATCGCCAGGCCGATGCCGCTGCCGGTTTCGGCACCGGCGTCGCGCCCGAGGCGGTTGAACGGCTCGTACAGCCGCGCGAGCTGCGCATCGCTGAGCCCGGGCCCGCTGTTCCAGACGGCCAATTGCAGTGCGCCCGCCTCGGCGCGGTGCAGCGTGACCCGCACGGTTCCCTCCGGGGCACCGTACTTGATCGCGTTCGACAGCAGGTTCAGCAGCGACTGCTTCAGGCGCAGCGGGTCGGCCAGCGCGGGCGGCAGGCCGGCCTCGAATGCGCGCTCGATGTGCATGCGGCGCTGCGCGGCGTCGCCGGCCACCATCGCGAGCGCCTCGTTGGCCAGCGCCTGCAGGTCGAGCGGCACGCTGTGCATGTCCATCGCGCCGACCTCGACCTTGCTCAGGTCCATCAGGTCGGTGATCAGGCGCAGCAGGTGCTGGCCGGCCCGCTCGATGTGGTCGACGCGCTCCAGCTGCTGCGCTTGCAGCGGCGTGACGGTGTCCAGCCGCAGCARCTGCGMGAAACCCAGCACCGCGTTCAGCGGCGTGCGCAGCTCGTGGCTCACGCGGGCGAGGAACTGCGACTTCATCGCGTTGGCCTGCTCGGCCGCGTGCTGCTGCTCGCGGGCCGCCTGGGCCGCCTTCACGTCGGTGATGTCGGCGAAGCTGCCGACCATGCGCAGGATGCGGCCGTCGGCATCGCGCTCGGCGACATGGCCGCGGCTGAGCATCCACACCCAGCGGCCGTCGGCGTGGCGCAGCCGGTATTCGTCGGCATAGGGCTGGCGCTGGTCGCGCAGGAAGGCGCGGAAGCGCTCGCTCGCACCGGGCAGGTCGTCCGGATGGCACAGCTTCGCGAAGCTGTCGGTGGCGCCTTCGCCGAAGCGCGAATTGAAGTCGTCCGGGGTCGTGCCGAGCAGGTCGGCCCAGCGGCCGCCGAGCGTCAGCATGTCGCTGCGCATGTCGCGCGCCCACAGGCCGATGCGCCCGCCGTTGATCGCGGCGTCCAGCCATTCGCGCGAATGCCGCAGCTCGGTGATCATCTGCTCGCGTTCGGCGGCGAGCGCCTGTTGCGCCGTCACGTCGGTCACCAGGCACAGCCGCGCGCTGCGGTCGCCGAACTGCAGGCTGTGCGCGCTGATGCGTGCGAGCAGTTCGCTGCCGTCCTTGCGGCGGTGGCGCCACGGGCCCGACGAGGTGACGCCGGGTGCGTTGGGCCCGCGCACCTGCGCCTCCATCGCCGGGATGTCCTCCGGCGGGCGCAGGTCGGCCAGCGTCATCTTCAGGAACTCCTCGCGCGACCAGCCGTACTGCGCGATCGCCGCGCCGTTCACGTCGAGGAAGCGCAGCGACAGCGCGTCGTAGATCCACATCGGCTGCGGGTTGGCGTGGAACATCTGCTCGTAGCTGACGGCGATCTCGTGCAGCACGGTGTCTTCGGTGCTGGCGCGCGTGGTCAGCGAGCGCAGCAGCAGGATCAGCAGGCAGCCCGTCATCGCGACGAAGAGCAGGCCCTGGATCGTGTGCACCAGCGTCAGCTGGCGCGGGTCGCTGGTCAGCGCGAGCGCCGCGTGTTCGGACAGCAGCACCCAGGCCGTGCCCGCCGCCAGGTAGGCCAGGACCAGCACGACGGGGCTGCGGTGGGGGCGCTCTTGCATGAGGGTCGCTCCGGTCTGCGTCTTCTCAAAGCACGCCGCGTTCGCGCAGCGCCGCCAGTTGCTCGGGCGTCACGCCGATCTCGCGCAGCACGGCCTCGCTGTCCTCGCCGAGGGTCGGCGCGCGGCGGCGGATCGAGCCGGGCGTCACGCTCAGCTTGGGCACGATGCCCGGCGTCTCGAGCGACAGGCCCTGCGCGCTGGTGATGCGCTGCAGCATGCCGCGCGCGCGGTAGTGCGGGTCGTTGGAGATGTCGCGCGCGGTGTAGAGGCGCCCGGCCGGCACGTGGGCGGCGTTCAGCGCCTCCAGC
>NZ_JBFUGN010000029.1:0-18475 GCF_056402895.1 Rhizobacter sp. P3_B12
CCTGGCGCAGGACCTGCGCGGTGGCAGCGTCACGCTGTCGAGCGCCGACCTGCCGACCGGCGGCAGCTTCGAATTGGGGTTGTCCGATGGTCTGAACGCGGTGCGGATGAACCAGGCCCGCTGATTCCCAGCGGACCCCGGCAACAAGGGCGCTCAGACGCCCCTGTTGCGCAGCAGGGCCCGTGCGCGGCGCCGGGCACAGCCTGAGGATGATCCTGCGGTGCCTACGGGTACCTGGCTGGCCTGTCGTCTCCGACTTCGAACGACTGGCCACCAGCCCAACGGCTTACGGCGTGCAAGGTTCCGGGATCTGCGTAGCTGCCTTGCGCGCGCCCCAGCTGACGTCCTGCCGCTGGAGCCTCTCGACGACCTCGTTGACAGGCACTGCAACCACGTCGAGGCTGCAGCTTTCGCTGCCTTCTGCGGCGTGGAACACCGCCACATACTTCAGCCTTTTCTGAGGGATGAACAGGACACGCTGGGAGCAACCACGCTGTCCTTTCGGCGGGCCGGCGGCGATGATGAAGGGAACGCCTTGGCCCAAGCCCAACTGTTCGGGCTCGGTCGTGTTCGCGTGGAAACTGAACCTCATCCCCGAATCTTCGGCCACGCAGCGCGCTTCTGGCGTCACCGTGAACAGCGTAGAAGACAAGTTCTTGCTGGCCACGAAGAGAATCTGTGCCAGCTTCTCCTCGGCTTGCGCGAAGGTGCCATGGCAGAGGCTCAAAAGCCCAACGACAAATGGCAGCAGCTCTCTTTTCATGTTTGCACTTCCCGCGGTACGAGTGTCATCTGTCGATTGTCGCCGGAGCCGGGAGCCTCACCTGCGAACAATCGTCCTCGCATGCCTCGTTTACCGAGTTCACGAACCGCTTTTAACCCCCGATTCCCCCAGCCCGCAGATGTTTGTCTTGAGCAGATCGAGCGCGCGGCAGATCGCCCAACCACACCCGTAGGCCACCAGATCCCACACGTCGAAGGTGGAGCCCAGTGCGATGCGCAGAACGCGGTGCAGCACTGTCTGCCCGTGCAGGCCCAGCACGTCGACCATGCCCAAGCCTTGCAGTCCCTCAATTGCACATGCGAACAACAGCGCCCACAGCGCCAGCCGCGCGGCCGGCTGTACCACGCAGGTCCGCAGCAAGGCGTACACCAGCACAACCACCAGCACGTCGCCGCCAAAGCCGCGCAATACGCCCGGTGGCACATAGCGGGCGATGGCCACTTCGACGGCCAGCAGCGCCAGGGCGGCGAGCAGCCAGTGGGGGCGGAAGGTGAATGTGTTCATGGCGTTTCAGGCTGGGCGGTGGGTTGGCTCTGCAGTCGGCTGTACCAGTCGACCTTGCGCGTCAGCATCATCACCGCGGCCAGCACGCGGTGCGCGTCTCGCACACTCGCTGACAGCGACAACAAGGGCGCCTCAAACGCCCTTGTTGCGCATCCAGTCCGCGGTCTGGAAGAAGGATTCGCGCAAACGCGTGATCAGCGCCGGGTCGAGCCCGGTCTCCTGCATCGCCTGGTGCATGCAGGCGAGCCACTGGTCGCGCTCCAGGATGCCGATCGAGAACGGCAGGTGGCGCGCCCGCAGCATCGGGTGGCCGAAGCGCTCCACGTAATGCTGCGGCCCGCCGAGCCAGCCGCACAGGAACCAGAACAGCTTGTCGCGCGCGGAGTCCAGGCTGGGCCCGTGCGCGGCGCGCAGCGCGGCATAGCCGGGCTCCAGGTCCATCAGGTCGTAGAAGCGATCGACCAGCGCGCGCACGACGCTCTCGCCACCGACCCATTCGAACGGCGTGGCGGGCTTGGATTCGGGTGCGGCCTCGCTCACGGCATTGCGAGCTTGGCGGCGATCGCGACGATCGCCTTGGCGGCCTCGCAACCGGGCAGCGATTCGAGCAGCAGCTGCCGCTTCTGCACCGCCTCGCGCACCGAGGGATCGATCGGCACCTCGCCCAGCAGCTCGAGCTTCAGCGACGGGTCGGGCCCGGCCAGCTGCGGCGCGACGAACTTGTCGACCACCTGCTGCAGCTGCCCGCGGATCACGCGGCCTTCGCCGGCGCGATTGACCTGGTTCACCACCAGCGAGATCTTCGTGCGCTGCTGCTGCGTCGCGAGCACCTTGATGGTCGCGTAGGCATCGGTCAGCGAGGTGGGTTCGGGCGTCGCGACGACCAGCACGTCGTCGGCCAGCGAAACGGCGTACAGCACCACGTCGGAGATGCCGGCGCCGGTGTCGAGCAGGATGCGGTCGTAGCGCGGTGCCACGGTCTCGATGATCTTCAGCAGCTGTTCGCGGATCTCGGCAGTGAGCCGCGAGTACTCGACCAGGCCGGATCCGGCCAGCAGCACCGAGAAACCGCCCGGCGCCGGCAGGATCGCGTCTTCCAGCTTCGACTTGCCGGTGAACACGTCGTGCAGCGTGATCTTCGGGAACAGGTTCAGCACGACGTCGAGGTTGGCCAGGCCGAGGTCGGCGTCGAGCACCAGAACCCGTTCACCGCGGCGCGCCAGGGCGGCCGCGAGGTTGGCCGACACGAAGGTCTTGCCCACGCCACCCTTGCCGCTGGTCACGGCCATGGTGCGCGCCGTCATGACAGCCCCTCGTCGGACGAGTACGTCCGCCGATCCCCCGAGGGGATGCCGGCCGGCTTGGGAGCGGCCCGGCGCTCGGCCGGCGAAGCGTTCAACGAAGCTGATCCCATGAGTTACTCAATGTCCTGGAACTGCGAGGTATTGAACAGCATGCCCTTTTCCTCGGCGCTGACCAGCGACACCGGCGGCTGCTCGAGGCAGGCGCGGTTGCGGCCTTCGCGCTTGGCGCGGTAGAGCTGCTGGTCGGCGCGTTCGATCCACAGCGTGGCCGAAGAGCGCACCCACTGCGGCGCGAACGCCCCGCCGAGGCTGATCGTGACCGTCAGCGATTGCCGCCGCGCCACCGTGACCGGCGTGCCCTCGACCTTGCTGCGGATGCGCTCGGCCACCATCTGGCCGAAGGCCGGCGGGCAGTTGGGCAGGATGATCGCGAATTCTTCACCGCCGAAGCGGGCCACGGTGTCCATCGGCCGCACGCAGCTCATCAGCGAGGCGGCCACGGCCTTCAGCACCAGGTCGCCGGCCGCGTGGCCGTGCGTGTCGTTGACCAGCTTGAAACGGTCGATGTCGACCATCAGCACCAGGGCCGGCTCGCCGGCGCGCGCCACGCGGTCGATCTCGCGGGCGAGCGCCAGCTCGAACTGGCGGCGGTTCGACAGCCCGGTCAGCGCGTCGCGGCTGGACAGGTCGCACAGCGCATCGATCACCGACTGCAGCCACACCGTCTGGCCCACCTGCGCGAAATCCGGCAGCGGATGCCCCGACTGGCCGAGCAGTTGCAACGCTGCGGCCAGCCGCAGTTGGGGTGCGGGAGTCGGGTCAGGCGTTGCGGGTACTGCTGGAGATGTGGACACGTCGAGCCCGGGGCTGTATGGATTCAGTCTAGCAGCGGACATATTCACGCCCGCCGGGGAAATACGCGGTGATTGGCACCCATCTCCCGCGTTCGCGGGATCTCAAGCTCCGCAGACTGGCAGCCGATAAGTCGTGGAGGTGGCTGCATCGGAGTCCGCTGGTCCCGTCTCGAACAACATCCGAACGATCTCTGGAGACTTCATGAGTGCTGCGTCCCCTGCCGAACTCGCCGCGCTGCGCAACGCATCCGACCAGGAGTTCAGCTTCGGCACGGCCGATTTCGAACGCGTGCGCCAGCTGATCTACCAGCGCGCCGGCATCAGCCTGCATGCGGGCAAGCAGGCGATGGTCTACAGCCGGCTGTCGCGCCGCCTGCGCGAGACCGGCCAGCGCAGCTTCGGCAGCTACCTGCAGTGGCTCGAAGGCGCCAGCGGCCCGCAGGCCGACCGCGAATGGCAGGAGTTCGTGAACTGCCTGACGACCAACCTGACCTCGTTCTTCCGCGAGGAACACCACTTCCATGCGCTCGCCTCCGACCTGAAGGCGCGCGCCGGCCAGTCGCTGCGCGTCTGGTGCAACGCCGCATCGACCGGCGAAGAACCCTATTCGATCGCGATGACCTGCGCCGAGGCGCTCGGCCACAGCGCGGTGCGCATCGTCGCGAGCGACATCGACACCAATGTGCTCGCCACCGCCGGCCGCGGCGTCTACCCGGCCGATGCGCGCGGGCTGACCGCCAACCACCACCGCGCCCACTTCCTGCGCGGCAAGGGCGACAACAGCGGCTTCATCCGCGTCAAGCCCGAGCTGGCGCGCATGATCGAGTTCCGGGTGCACAACCTGATGGACGCGCGCTGGTCGCTCGGCGAGCCGTTCGACATCGTGTTCTGCCGCAACGTGATGATCTATTTCGACGCGCCGACGCAGCGCAAGGTGCTGGAACGCATCCACGGCGTGATGAAGCCCGGCAGCCTGCTGTTCGTCGGGCACTCGGAGAATTTCACGGAGTCCAAGGACATCTTCCGCCTGCGCGGCAAGACGGTCTACGAACGGGTCTGAGCCTGCTCAAGCACCCCCCGCAGCCCGCCGATATGGAAAGACCATGGCCTTGATCAGCTCCAACACCCCCGCGGCCGGCTCCCGGCTCGATCGCCTGAAGGGCGCGCCGCGCAAGCCGGGAGAGGCCTCGTTCTTCTTCTACGACGCGCACTTCAAGAACGACGCCGTCAAGATCCTGCCCGGCGAGTACTYCGTGCACGACGAGGACATGCTGATCATGACCACGCTCGGCTCGTGCATCGCCGCCTGCCTGTGGGACCGCAACGCGAAGGTCGGCGGCATGAACCACTTCATGCTGCCCGACGGTGCCGGCGACTCGGGCCGCTACGGTTCGTACGCGATGGAACTGCTGATCAACGAGATGATGAAGCGCGGCGCGAGCCGCATGACGATGGAAGCCAAGGTGTTCGGCGGCGGCCAGGTCATCAGCGGCATGAACACGATGAACGTCGGCGAGCGCAACACCAGCTTCGTGATCGACTACCTGAAGACCGAGCGCATCCCGATCGTGTCGAAGGACGTGCTCGACATCTACCCGCGCAAGGTCTGCTTCCTGCCCGGCAGCGGCAAGGCGATGGTCAAGCGCCTGGCGCCGGCCCACACCGATGCGCTGGTGCAGCAGGACCGCGTCGCCGCGCAGAAGGCCGTGCCCGCCGCGACCGGCGGCGGCTCGGTGGACCTGTTCTGACAGACAACGACAAACGACCGCGAGACAACCTGCAAGGCACGAACATGGCAAAGACACGCGTGGTGGTGGTGGACGATTCGGCCTTGGTGCGCAGCCTGCTCACCGAGATCATCAACCGGCAACCCGACATGGAGTGCATCGGCGCGGCCAGCGATCCGCTGGTGGCGCGCGAGATGATCCGCAACCTGAACCCGGACGTGATCACGCTCGACGTCGAGATGCCGCGCATGGATGGCATCGACTTCCTCAGCAAGCTGATGCGGCTGCGCCCGATGCCGGTGGTGATGGTGTCGACGCTGACCGAGCGCGGCGCCGACGTGACGCTGCGCGCGCTCGAGCTCGGCGCGATCGATTTCGTCGCGAAGCCGAAGATCGGCGTCGCCGACGGCCTGCGCCTGCTGGCCGAGGACATCACCGACAAGGTGCGCATCGCGTCGAAGGCCCACATCCGCAAGCTGCACGTGCCGGCGAGCGCGCCGGCCGACGGCACGGCCGCGCCGGTTCGCCCGGCCGCCCCGATGGCCTCGCTCGGCCGGCTGTCGACCGAGAAGATCATCTTCATCGGCGCCTCCACCGGCGGCACCGAGGCGACCAAGGAAGTGCTGGTCAACCTGCCGCCGGACTGCCCGGCGGTGATGATCACGCAGCACATGCCGCCCGGCTTCACGCGCAGCTACGCGGCGCGGCTGGACGGCCTGTGCCGCATCCGCGTGAAGGAAGCGCAGGACGGCGAACGCGTGCTGCCCGGCCATGCCTACATCGCCCCGGGCGGGCTGCACCTGAGCGTGGAGCGCAGCGGCGCGAACTACATCGCCCGCGTGCAGGACGGCGAGCCGGTGAACCGGCACAAGCCGTCGGTCGAGGTGCTGTTCAAGTCGGCGGCGCGCGTCGTCGGCCCGAACGCGCTCGGCATCATGCTGACCGGCATGGGCGCCGACGGCGCGAAGGCGATGCGTGAGTTGCGCGACGCCGGCAGCTACAACCTGGTGCAGGACGAGGCCAGCTGCGTGGTGTTCGGCATGCCGCGCGAGGCGATCAACGCCGGCGCGGCGCACGAGGTGCTGCCGCTGACGCAGATTGCGCAACACCTGATCGAGCGTCTGCGCAGCACGTCAGGCCTGTCGCTGAACCGGGTCTGACCCAGGTCCGACCCCAGGTCACCAGCGCGACGGCAGTTCGCGCACGCCGAGGTGGAATTCGTCGACGCGGTGCGCTTCGACCTCGCGCCGGCTCTGCGCGTGCGACACCACCCACTCGGGCGCGCCGATGTCTCGCAGCGTGCGCGGGTTCAGGTCGAGCACGGCGTCGTAGCGGTGCTCGCGCTGCCGGCCCTCCCTCCAACGCTGCCACGCCTCGACCGGCGCGAGCAAGGCCTCGCGCCAGCGATCCGCCCAGCGCACGGCGACCGGACGGCACAGGGGCAGGCTCGGCTGAAACACTTGCGGCGTCGACATGGTGGGCTCCTTCTTGATCGAGTGCTGGTAAGCATAGAAGGCGGCACCCTGGGAAGGAATCGATTTGTTCAGCGCCAATTGGTCAGCTATGCTTACCAGTCATGCCGAACCATCGCCTGCCACTGAACACGCTCCCGGCGTTCCGCGCCGTCGCCCGCCTGTCCAACCTGCGCGCCGCGGCCGAGGAGCTGAGCCTGACCCACAGCGCCGTCAGCCAGCAGATCAAGCTGCTCGAGGAGCAGCTGGGCTTCGAGCTGTTCGACCGCCGCGGGCGGCGCATCGCGCTGAATGCCGCCGGGGCCGCGCTGCTGCGCGCGGTGGAGCCGGCGCTGGCCCAGCTCGACGACGGCATGCGCGCCGCGGCGGCCGCCGCCTCGGGCGCCGAGCACCGCATCCGCGTCACGCTGCTGCCGTCGTTCGCGCAGCGCTGGCTGCTGCCGCGCATGGCGCGCTGGCGCGAGCGCAACCCGCACATCGGCATCGAGCTGTTCGCGTCGCAGCAGGTGATCGACCTGAAGCGCGACGGCTTCCATGCCGCGCTGCGCCAGGGCAGCGGCGAGTGGAAAGGCCTGGTCAGCGAGCGGCTGATCGATTCGCCGCTGATCGCGATCGGCTCGCCGAATGCCGCGCACCGGCTGCAGGGGCGCGATGCCAAGGCGCTGGCCGACGAGCCGCTGCTCGGCAGCCCGGGGCTGTGGGCACGCTGGTTCGAGCTGGCCGGGCTGCGCGTGCGCGTCAACCCGGTCGCCGCCTTCAACGATGCCGGGCTGATGCTGCAGGCCGCCGAGCAGGGCCTGGGCCTGGCGCTCGCGCGCGAGTTGCTCGCCGCCGATGCGATCTGCGACGGCAAGCTGGTGCGGCTGTCGCCGCTGTCGCTGCCGGACGACGAGGCCTACGCCTACTGGCTCGTCTACCCGCCCGACCTGCGGGACTGGCCGCCGCTGGTCGCGCTGCGCGACTGGCTGCGCGAAGAACTCACGCAATCCCAAGACTTGGTGAAGACACCACCGATGCCCGTGCGCTAGCATGGTCCGGCGCGTGAGGGCGCGCTGAAAACTGCGACGCAGACAACACCACAGCATCACCCCGGAGGACCCATGAAGTTCATCAAGATCGCCGCCGCTGCGGCCCTGGCCGCCGCATTCGCGCTGGCCGCCACGGCGAGCCGCGCCGGCACCGCGGAAGACCGCCAGAAGGAAGGCGAGGCCGCCGTCGCCGCGGCGCGGGCCGCCACCATGAAAGGCCCGAGCGACATCCTGCTGCGCGACCAGGCCGTGCTGAAGCTGCCCGCCGGCATGGAATACATCCCGCAGCCGCAAGCCGGCCGCCTGATGCAGGCGATGGGCAACAGCAGCGACGACCACCTGATCGGCCTGGTGCAGTCCAGCGGCGACCCGCAATGGCTGGTGGTCGCGCGCTACGAGGCCTCGGGCTACATCAAGGACGACGACGCGAAGGACTGGAACGTCGACGACCTGTACAAGAGCCTGAAGGAAGGCACCGAGGAAGGCAACAAGCGCCGCCGCGAGCAGGGCTTCCCCGAGCTCGAGATCGTCGGCTGGGTGCAGAAGCCGAGCTACGACGCGGCGACGCACCGCCTCGTGTGGTCGATGGCCGCCCGCACGCCCGGCGAGAACGACGCGCAGCAAAGCATCAACTACAACACCTACGCGCTCGGCCGCGAGGGCTACATCACGCTGAACCTGATCACCTCGCGCGCCTCGATCGAGGCCGACAAGCCGGTGGCCGGCCAACTGCTGTCGGCACTGCACTTCAACGGCGGCAAGGGCTACACCGACTTCAACAGCAGCACCGACAAGGTCGCCGAGTACGGCATTGCCGCGCTGGTGGCCGGCGTGGCCGTCAAGAAGCTCGGGTTGTTCGCGGTGATCGCGGCGTTCTTCCTGAAGTTCGCCAAGGTCGCGCTGCTGGCCGGTGCCGGGCTGCTGGCGGTGATCGGCAAGTTCTTCACGCGCAAGAAATCCGACACCTGACATCCGACACAAGAGAATTCGACACGTGATCAAACTGCTCCTGCTGCTGTTCAGCGGCCTGAAGTTCGGCAAGCTGCTCACGACCGGCGGCACGATGCTGCTGTCGGTGGTCGTCTACGCCTTCATCTGGGGCTGGCGCTACGCGGTCGGCTTCGTCGTGCTGCTGTTCGTGCACGAGATGGGGCATTTCATCGCGGCGCGGCAGCGCGGGCTGGCGGTCGGTGCACCGACCTTCATACCGTTCGTCGGCGCCTGGATCCAGCTGAAGGAGCAGCCGCACGACGCCGAGACCGAGGCCTACGTCGGCATGGGCGGCCCGCTGATCGGCACGCTCGGCGCGCTGGCCTGCTACTTCGTCGCACGCGACCAGCACATCGACTGGCTGCTCGCGGTCGCGTACTCGGGCTTCTTCCTGAACCTGTTCAACCTGATCCCGCTGAGCCCGTTGGACGGCGGGCGCATCACGCAGGTGATCTCGCCCTGGCTGTGGCTCGCCGGCGTGCCGGTGCTGCTGGCGATGCTGATGTGGCGGCCGAGCCCGATGCTGATCCTGGTGGCGGTGCTGGCCGGCTCGCAGCTGTGGACCGCGTGGAAGCAGCGCGGGGACCCGGCCGCGCAGGCCTACCGGGTCGCGTCGTTCGAGACGCGGGCGGGCTATGCGGTGACCTACATCGCGCTCGTCGGCTTCCTCGCGGTGATGACCTACGACCTGCACGAGATGCTGGAGCTGATGCGCCATGGGGGCGGCGCGTCGGTGTGACGGCCATCCCGGATTGGCATCCGGGCTACAGGATTCGTAGCCTGGATGCCAATCCGGGAATCAATCGGCCAAAAACAGCGACTGCAGGTCGCTGAGGAAATCCATCCCGCGGCCGGTCGGCCGCACCCAGCCGCCGTCCTGCTCGACCAGCCCCTGCGCCAGCGCCTTGTCGAGCGGCGCGCGGATCGCGCTCAGCGGCATCCCGGTGCGCTCGGTGAAGCGCACCAGCTCGAAGCCGTCGACCAGCCGCAGCGCGTTCAGCATGAACTCGAACGGCAGCTGCTTGCGCGCGACCTCTTCGTCCTGCGAGATCGCAGCACCCGCCAGCGCCTGCGCCATGTACTTCGCCGGATCGCGGTAGCGGATCTGCCGCACGACACGGTGCGGAAAGCTCAGCTTGCTGTGCGCTCCGGCGCCGATGCCGAGGTAGTCGCCGAACTGCCAGTAGTTCTGGTTGTGCAGGCAGCGGTGGCCCGGCTGCGCGAACGCCGAGACCTCGTAGCGCGCGAGGCCGCTCGCGGCGGTGCGCTCGACGATGCGGTCGAGCATGTCGAACGCGAGGTCGTCGTCGGGGATGGCCGGCGGGTGCTTCGCGAAGAAGGTGTTGGGCTCGATCGTCAGGTGGTAGATCGACAGGTGCGGCGGCTTGAAATCGAGCGCCTGCTTCAGGTCGGCATCGAACTGCTCCAGCGTCTGCCCGGGCAGCGCATACATCAGGTCGAGGTTGAAGGTGTCGAAGGCCTCGCGCGCCTCGGCCACCGCGGCGCGCGCCTGCGCGGCGTCGTGCACGCGGCCGAGCGCGCGCAGCTTCTCGTCGTCGAAGCTCTGCACGCCGATCGACAGCCGCGTGATGCCGGCCGCGCGGTAGCCGCGGAAGCGGTCGCGCTCGAAGGTGCCGGGGTTGGCCTCGAGCGTGATCTCGCAGCCGGCCTCCAGCGGCAGGCGGGCGCGGATGTCGGTGACCAGCTGGTCGATGGAGGCCGGCGCGAACAGGCTGGGCGTGCCGCCGCCGATGAAGATGCTGTGCACGCGGCGGCCCCACACGAACGGCAGCGCGGCTTCGAGATCGGCCCGCAATGCGTCGAGGTAGCGCGCCTCGGGCAGCTCGCCGGCCTTCTCGTGCGAGTTGAAATCGCAGTACGGGCACTTGCGCAGGCACCACGGCAGGTGCACGTACAGCGACAGCGGCGGCAGCGCGGCGAGCTGCAGCGTGCCGGGGCGCATGTAGCGCGCCACCATGTCACCGGCCGATTCGCCGGGCGCGGCCAGTGCCGGGCCGATCGGAATCACGTCAGCCAAGGTGCCAGACCTCGCGCATCAGGGCCAGCATCTGCCGCGATGCGATCGCACGGTGGCTGTGGCGGTTCTTCTCGTCGGCACTCAGCTGCGCCACCGAGCGCCCGAGCGCCGGGATGAACATCAGCGGGTCGTAGCCGAAGCCGCCCTCGCCGGCGCGCTCGCGCAGCAGTTCGCCGTTCCAGCGGCCGAAGGCGATCAGCGGCTCGGGGTCGTCGGCCTCGCGCACCGCGACCAGCGCGCTGACGAAGCGGGCGCGGCGGTCGTCGTGCGCTTGCATGCAGTCGAGCAGCACGAGGTTGTTGTCGTCGTCGCTCTTCGGCTGGCCGAACAGCGTCGCGTAGCGCGCCGACAGCACGCCCGGCGCGCCCTTCAGCGCATCGACGCACAGCCCGGAATCGTCGGCGATCGCCGCGCCCCCGGCCGCGCGCGCGGCATGCCGGGCCTTGGTCAGCGCGTTCTCGACGAAGGTGAGGTAGGGCTCCTCGGCCTCGGGGATGCCGAGCGAGCCCTGCGTGACCAGCTCGATGGCCAGCGGCGCGAACAGCGCCTGCAGCTCGCCGAGCTTCTTCGCGTTGTTCGACGCGAGGACCAACCGCATCGCCTTCAACCCGCCAGCGCGGCCCGCTGCGCCGCCACCAGTTCGCGGATGCCCTTGTCGGCCAGCGCCAGCAGCGCGCCCATCTCGTCGCGCGAGAAGGCCGCGCCCTCGGCCGTGCCCTGCACCTCGACGAAGCCGCCGGCAGCGGTCATCACGACGTTCATGTCGGTGTCGCAGCCGGCATCCTCGACGTACTCCAGGTCGAGCAGCGGCGTGCCGTCGACGATGCCCACCGAGATCGCCGCCACCGCATCGCGGATCGGCGATTCGGTGATCAGCCCCTTGCGCTGCAGCCAGCTGACGGCGTCGTATGCCGCCACGTAGGCGCCGGTGATCGCCGCGGTGCGCGTGCCGCCGTCGGCCTGGATCACGTCGCAGTCGAGGTGGATGCTGCGCTCGCCGAGCTTCTTCAGGTCGAACACGCAGCGCAGCGAGCGGCCGATCAGGCGCTGGATCTCCTGCGTGCGCCCGCTCTGCTTGCCACGGGCCGCCTCGCGGTCGCCGCGGGTGTGGGTGGCGCGCGGCAGCATGCCGTACTCGGCGGTCACCCAGCCCTCGCCGCTGCCGCGCTTGTGCGGCGGCACCTTCTCTTCGACCGACGCGGTGCACAGCACCTGGGTGTCGCCGAACGAGACCAGCACCGAACCTTCGGCGTGCTTCGTGAAATGGCGGCGGATGCTGACGGGGCGCAGCGCATCGGCGGCGCGACCTTGGGTGCGGATGAAGCTCATGGGGTGTGCGGGCGATGAAGGTGGTGTCGTGAAAGACAAAGTCCGCATCGCGACGGGCGCGAGCGGACTCGAAAGGTCATGAAGCGAAGCTTACGCCGGGACGCGCCCGGCGTGCCGTCAGGGCTTTTTCTGCGACGAGCGGCGGATCGCCTCGTTGATTTCCTTGATCGAGCGCTCGATCTCGGCATCGTCGAGCTCGTCGGGCGCTTCCTGGCCCAGCACGCTCGCCTGGATCGTCGACGCGAAGACTTCCTCGCCCAGCGTGTCGGTGGAGATGCCGCCGTTGCTGTCGTTGTCTTCGGCCGATTCCCATTCGACGGCCAGCACCGTCACGTTGTCGCTCTTCGCGCCACCGTTGCGCAGCGCCTGCTCGACCAGCTCGGGCACCGCGTCGGCCAGCGTGTTGCGCGCCAGCTGCTCGGTGATCGTCGCATCGGTGACGGTGCCCCACAGGCCGTCGGAGCACAGCAGCAGGCGGTCGCCGCTTTGCAGCACGAGCGGGCCGACGGTGTCGACCACCGGCTTGCCCGGGCTGCCCAGGCAGGTGAACAGCACGTTGCGGTTGAAGCGCTCGCCCATCGGCACGACGTGGCTCAGCGTTTCCTGCAGTTCGGAGTAGGAGTGATCGCGGGTGCGGGCGACGAGCTTGTCGCCGCGCACCAGGTACAGCCGCGAATCGCCGCAGTGCGCCCAGTACGCGTTGTTGCCCTGCAGCACGCAGGCGACGACGGTGGTGCGCGGCGTGTCGATCAGCGCCTTCTGGGTGGCGTAGCGCAGCAGCTGGTGGTGGCCGGCGATGATGGCCTCGTGCAGGAAGCGCATCGGCTCCTTCAGCGTGGGCTTGGCATCGCGCTGGTACATCGCGGCGAGCGTCTGCAGCGCGAGCTGCGAGGCGACCTCGCCTTCGGGGTGGCCGCCCATGCCGTCGGCGAGCGCGAACAGCCCCGAATCCCGCGTGTAGCAATAGCCCATGCGGTCTTCGTTCTTCTCGCGGCCGCCTTTTCGGCTGACCTGGTACACGGTGAATCGCATGCCCTCAGCCCTTCGCGCCGGTCGTGAGGTTCTCGAGCTGCAGCTTCAGTCGTTCACTGAAGCTGAGCTTGGTGTAGCGCCGTTCGGTCTCGCGCGCCAGTTCCTTCTGCAGGGCAAAAACGCTTTGCGGGCGCGACAAGGGATCCAGCGACATGCACCACTCGGTTACTTCAATGAGGTTGTCGGAATAGACGTTGCGCAGCCGCGAGAGCGACAGCGCGAGGCGGTCTTTCTCGATGCGTTGCGGGGAATCGTTGGGCGGATAGCCCTGCATGCAGGCGTAGATGCAGGCGCCGATCGCGTAGATGTCGGTCCAGGGGCCGAGCGTGCCGTCGCGGCGGTACATCTCGGGCGCGGCGAAGCCGGGTGTATACATCGGGCGGATGAAGTTGCCTTCCTTGCTCAGCACTTCGCGCGCCGCGCCGAAGTCGAGCAACACCGCCTTGTTCTCGTTCGTGATGAAGATGTTGGCCGGCTTGATGTCCAGGTGCAGCATCTTGTGCTGGTGCACGATGCGCAGGCCACGCAGGATCTCGTCGAACAGGCTGCGGATGGTGGACTCGCGGAACACCTTGTCGCGCTTCAGGTCGCGCGCGGTGACGATGAAATCCTGCAGGGTGTCGCCCTGCAGGTAGTTCATCACCATGTAGACGGTTTCGTTCTCGCGGAAGAAGTTCAGCACGCTGACCACGCTCGGGTGGCTGATCTGCGCGAGCGAACGCCCTTCYTCGAAGAAGCTCTTGAGCCCCAGGCGGTACAGCGGCTGCTTCTCGGGCTTGACGCGCGGCGTCAGTTCACCGGGCGCGCGCTCGGCCAGCGAGGACGGCAGGTATTCCTTGACGGCCACCAGGTGACGGTCGGAGTCTTCGGCGAGGTAGACGACCCCAAAGCCACCGGCTGCCAGCTTCTTGATGACCTGGTAGCCACCGACGACCGTGCCCGACGGCAACGGAGCGGGTTTTGGCTTTGACATAATCGGATTTTGCAATGCGATAAATTGAATGCCAGTCTACAGCATGACCGGGTACGCAAGCGCCACCTCCGGGGCGCAAACCGCCACAGATAGCACGGTGGCGGCAGATGCTTCCGCCCCCCGGTCGCCGACGGCGACCGCGACCAGCGTGATGGTGGAACTGCGTTCCGTCAACAACCGCTTCCTCGACCTGAGCCTGCGCCTGCCGGATGAATTCCGCTCGCTGGAGCCGGTGCTGCGCGACCTGATCACCAAGCGTTTCCGGCGCGGCAAGGTCGAATTGCGCTTGAACACCCATCGGGAAAACGAATCGGCCTGGCCGACGCCGCAGCCGGACCAGCTGAACCGCCTGAGCCGCATCGAGAACACCGTGCAGAGCTGGTTGCCGAAGGCGCAGCCGCTGTCGGTGCACGAGGTTTTGCAGTGGTGCAAGACGGGCTCGACGGCCGAGCACCTGGACGAAGCGGCGCTGGACGCCGCGCGCCGCTGCATCGACGGCCTGGCCGAAGCGCGCGAGCGCGAGGGCGAGAAGCTGGTGGCGGTGCTGATGGAGCGCGTGAAACGCCTGCGCGAACTGGCCACGCAGGCCGAGCCGCTGGTGCCGGCCGCGGTGCAGCGCCAGCAGCAGCGCTTCGTCGAGCGCTGGCAGGAGGCGCTGGACGTGACCGGCGCGGCGCAGAGCATCGCCCGCGAGGCCTTGCAGGACCGTGCGCTGAACGAGGCGGCGGCCTATGCGATCCGCATCGACGTGGCCGAGGAGCTGGCCCGCCTGCGCGCCCACCTGGAAGAGATCGCCCGCCTGCTGAAGGCCGGCGGCGAGGTCGGCAAGCGGCTCGACTTCCTGATCCAGGAGCTGCTGCGCGAGGCCAACACGCTGGGCTCGAAGGCCTCGACGCTGGAGCTGACCAACATCTCGGTGGAGATGAAGGTGGCGATCGAGCAGTTGCGGGAGCAGGTGCAGAACCTGGAGTAACGGCTCAACTCAGCCGCGATCCCTTCGGCAAACGCGCCGCCAGCCACTCGTGCACGTCGGCGCGGATGTGCCGGCCTTCGAGCAGGAAGCCTTCGAAGCGGCTCGGCACGTACGGCAGGTATACCAGCGGCATGCGCGCCTCCTCGGGCGTGCGGGCGGCCTTGCGGCCGTTGCAGGCGGCGCACGCGGTGACGAGGTTCATCCAGGTCCAGCCGCCGCCGCGAGACTCCGGCACGATGTGTTCGCACTGCAGATCGCGCTCCGGGAAGCACTGGCTGCAGTAGGCGCAGGTCATGCGGTCGCGGCGGAACAACTTGCCCTTGCTGAAGGCCGGCACCACGTCGAAGAGGTTGACGCCCGATGCACCGCGCAACGCGATGATCGGGTRCACGTCGATGACCGACTGGCGGTCGCGCGCGACGTTGAAACCGCCGCGCAGCGTGGCCAGCGGACCGTCGCCGTCGACCCAGGCCACTGCATCCACGGCCACGTGCGACGCTGCATGCTCCAGCGTGATCCACGCCTGGGGCGTGCCCTGGATGTCGAGTTGCAGCACGTGGCTGTGGGGATGGGAATGCATGGGTGGCCTCCTTTCGCGGGCCTGTGTGGTGGAACCTCAGCGCTCGTAGTGATCGCGGTTCACGCCGTCAAAAGCATCCGCTGCGCAGGCAGCAGCGCTTGAAACGACCTCGCGGAGCCGCACGGGCATGGATCGTTGCGGCCGAGCTTCTCGAGGAGCTCCTTGCCGTCACCGACGACTCGATGGCCGCGCTTGACGCCGGTCTCGGACGGGAAGCCCTTGCGTCGCTTGCTCATGACCTCGAAAGCTCACGTCGTCTTCGTTGATGGGTTTCATGGCACACCTCCTTGCTGGTTGATGGTGGATGGTTTTGCGTCCGGGTCTGCGACGCGTGAGATTCAAATGCGCTTGGGGGTGACCGGCCGGAATCGAACCGGCGCCAGCGGGATCACAACCCACGGCTCTGCCATTGAGCTACGGTCACACCCAAGCGCACATGCGCCATCGGAAAGACGAACTGATGGACTCGACGATCCGATTCGAACGGATGCGGGCTTGCGCCGTCTGGTTTGCAGCCAGATGCCTTCGACCACTTGGCTACGTCGAGATGTTGCTGGCGCCCCGTGCGGGAGTCGAACCCGCGGCTTCCGGCTAGACAGGCCGGCACTCTGGCCACTGAGTCAACGGAGCATTCAATCCATCCGGTCACGGGTTCCGGCGCCGCCCAATCGTTGCGGCCGATTTCCGCCCTCCTGGCTTGATTCCACAAAGGCTTCTTGATAGTTGAAGAGAAAAGGCCCGGATCCTTTCGGAATCCGGGCCTCTGCGTACAGAGAGTCGAAGGTGTGCGCCTATGCGCTGCCTTCTCCCGGGTGCATCTGGTCCTCGTCTCGGTCGAAGCACTCATGGCTCGTCATCGGCAGACACGACTCGCACGCAACCACCCCGCGAACGGGTTGGTGGATGGCGATGACGGATGCAAGTTTCACGATGCGACTGCCTGTCAGAAGTGGTGCTCGATGAGCGAAGGAGGTGGACTGTAAATAGTCTTTACTTCACCGTCAAGCTGTCTGCGAATGTTTTTTTGGCAGCGATCCTCGAACCTCTGACGAGACCGCATCCAGGTAGCGCTCGAATGACGCCTGCACGGCTGCGTGGCCGTCGCCGATGATGTTGCGCCCCCAGGTGTAGCCGAACACGTCTTCGAACGGCAGACCGGCCACCACGTCGCGCAGATGAAGCACGTCGGCACGCCGCATCGGGATCAGGTTCGGGTAGCTGTACATGAACGACACGTGCCGGCGGTCCTGCACCACCTGCAGCGCGTCGCCGGGGAACAGCGCGCCGCCCGGGCGCGGCCCGTCCCGCCAGTGCAACGCGGTGCTGCCGGCGAAGTGCCCGCCGCAACGCAGCAGCGTGACGCCGTCGGACAGGCGCAGCTCATCCCCGCCCCAGAAGCGGATCTGCGGTGCCGGCCGCAGCACCCATTCGCGGTCCGCTTCGTGCAGCAGGATCGGCACGCCGCCCAGCGCGTCGCTCCAGTCGACCATCGCCGCGTAGAAGTGCGGATGCGAAATCGCGATCAGGTCGACGCCACCGCGTTCGCGCAGCGCCTGCACCGCCTCGTCCGTCACCAGGCTCAGGCTCTCCCACAGGATGTTGCCGGCATCGGTGGGCAGGAACATCGCGCGCTGGTCGATCGCGAAGCCTGGCGCCAGGCCGATGCCGAGCACGCCCTGGTCGTCCTCGATGCGCAGCCGGTGGGCAGCCGCCAGCTCGCCGCGCGTCGTCCAGCGCTGGCCCTTCCAGCCGACGTACTGGCGCTCGTCCTCGCACACGGGGCAGCGCGGCGGCGGCACGGCCGACAGCGCGAACTGGGTGCCGCAGGTGGCACAGATCGGGTGGTTCATCGTGGGCTCCAGGGTCTTGTCGATGGCCTCAGGATGCCGTTCAATGTGGCTCGTTTCGAGATCCACTTTCCGCCAAGATGAGCAAGCCACTTTTCGACCYGCGCCTCGATCTGCCCGCGCGCGGCTCCGGCAACGTGCAGCAGGCCCTGCACCACCAGCTGCGTGCCGCCATCGTCGACGGCCGGCTCGCGCCGGGTGCCCGCCTGCCTGCCACGCGCGAGCTCGCCGGGCTGGCCGGCGTGTCGCGCAGCACCGCGCTGGGCGCCTACGACCTGCTGCTCGCCGAAGGCTACGTCGAAGGCCGGCACGGCTCCGGCACCTACGTCTCGGCGCGTCACGGCGGCCCGGCGGGCGATGCCGCGGGCGCGTCGCTGGCCCACAAGCTGGCGGCGCCCTGGCGCGACAGCGCGCCCGCGCGCCCCTCGCCCCCGCCGCGCTTCGATTTCCGCATCGGCTACCCCGACCAGCGCCAGTTCCCGTTCGACGTGTGGCGGCGCCTCACCGCCCGTGCGCTGCGCGCCGCGTCGCGCGCCAGCGGCGCCGGCAGCGACCCGCAGGGCGACCCGCGCCTGCGCGAGGCCATCGCGCGGCATGTGTCGCACGCGCGGGCGGTGGCCTGCGATGCCGATGCGGTGGTCGTCACCGCCGGTGCGCAACAGGCCTTCGACCTGCTGGCCCGCTGCCTGGTGACGCCCGGCCGCACCGCGATCGCGCTGGAGAACCCGGGCTACCCGCCGCTGGGCGTCGCGTTCGCGCAGGCYGGCGCCCGCCTGCACGACGTGCTGGTGGACGCTCACGGTCTCTGCGTGGACCGCCTGCCGGGCCGCATCGACCTGATCGGCGTGTCACCGTCGCACCAGTCGCCGCTGGGCGTGACGCTGTCAGCGGCGCGCCGGGCCGCGCTGCTCGCGCATGCGCACCGGGCCGACGCGCTGGTGATCGAGGACGACTACGACGGCGAGTTCCGCCTCGGCGGCCGGCCGCTCGACGCGCTGCAGACGCTCGATGGCGGCCGGCGCGTCTTCTACGTCGGCACC
>NZ_JBFUGN010000030.1:0-18400 GCF_056402895.1 Rhizobacter sp. P3_B12
CAGCTTGACGTCGCACTCGAACGCGCGGTAGCCGTGGCTGGCGCCGACGCGGAACGCGGCCAGCGTGTTCTCGGGGGCCAGCAGCCCGGCGCCGCGGTGCGCGACCCAGAGGGGGTAGTTCCAGGTGGTCATGCGACCACCCGCTTGCCGCTCGCCGCGTCGAACCAGTGCAGGTGCTCGGCCGACGGCTTCAGGTGCAGCGTGCTGCCGGGCGCCGGCGGCACCAGCGTGCCGTCGATGCGCAGCGTGAAGCCGTGGTCGGCGATGCGGCCGTGCACCAGGCGTTCGGCACCGAGCATCTCGACCATTTCGATCGCCAGCGGCCAGCCGCCGTCGTGGGCGAGGCTCGCATGGCCCAGGTGCTCCGGGCGCACGCCGAGGATCAGCTCGCCGTCGCGCGGCGCCGCGTGGGGCAAAGGCAGGTCCACGCCGCCGAACGTGAAGCTCGCGCCCTGTGCGCGGCCGGTCAGCAGGTTCATCGGCGGCGAGCCGATGAAGCTCGCGACGAAGGTGGTGGCCGGGCGGGCGTAGACCTCTTCCGGCGTGCCGATCTGCTCCATGTGGCCGGCGTTCATCACGATCATGCGTTGCGCGAGCGTCATCGCCTCGACCTGGTCGTGCGTGACGAACAGCGACGTGACGCCCAGCTCGGCGTGCAGTTTGCGGATCTCCAGGCGGGTCTGGCCGCGCAGCTTCGCATCGAGGTTGGACAGCGGCTCGTCGAACAGGAAGACCTGCGGCTGCCGCACGATCGCGCGGCCCATCGCGACGCGCTGGMGCTGGCCGCCCGACAGCTCGCGCGGCTTGCGCTGCAGCAGCGCACCGAGCTCGAGGATCTTCGCGGCCTTGTCGACGCGGGTCTTGATGTCGGCGACCGGCACCTTCGCGATCTTCAGCCCGTAGGCCATGTTGTCGAACACGCTCATGTGCGGGTAGAGCGCGTAGTTCTGGAACACCATCGCGATGTCGCGCTCGGACGGCTCGACGTCGTTGACGACGCGCCCGCCGATCGAGATCTCGCCGCCGGAGACCTCCTCGAGCCCGGCCACCATGCGCAGCAGCGTGCTCTTGCCGCAGCCCGACGGGCCGACGATCACGATGAACTCGCCGTCGCCGATCTCGGCGTTGACGCCGTGGATGACCTGGTTGGCCTTCGGGCCGATGCCGTAGCGCTTGACGACGTTCTGGAGGGAAATGGCTGCCATGGTTTTGTTCTTTACTTCTCGGTGTCCACGAGGCCCTTGACGAACCAGCGCTGCATCAGGATCACGACGATCGCCGGCGGCAGCATCGCGAGGATGGCGGTGGCCATCACGATGTTCCATTCGTTGCCGGAGTCGCCGCCGGCGATCATCATGCGGATGCCCACCACCACCGGGTACATCTGCTCGCCGGTGGTGGCGATCAGCGGCCACAGGTACTGGTTCCAGCCGTAGATGAACTGGATCACGAACAGCGCCGCGATCGAGGTCTTCGACAGCGGCAGCAGGATGTCCTTGAAGAAGCGCATCGGGCCGGCGCCGTCGATGCGGGCGGCCTCGACGAGCTCGTCCGGCACGGTCAGGAAGAACTGCCGGAACAGGAAGGTCGCGGTGGCCGACGCGATCAGCGGCACCGTGAGGCCGCCGTAGGTGTTCAGCATGCCGAGGTCGGACACCACCTTGTAGGTCGGGCTGATGCGCACCTCGACCGGCAGCATCAGCGTGACGAAGATCGCCCAGAACACCAGCCCGCGCAACGGAAAGCGGAAGTACACCAGCGCGAAGGCCGACAGCAGCGAGATCGCGATCTTGCCGAAGGTGATCACCAGCGCGGTGACCAGGCTCACCCACATCATGCGGGCAACCGGCGCGTTCGAGCCGGCGCCGCCGCCGTGGCCGTTCAGCGCCGCGAGGTAGTTCTCCCAGAAGTGCCCGCCGGGCGACATCGGCATCGGCACCTGCAGGATGGCCTGCGAGGTGTGCGTCGACGCGATGAACGCGATGTACAGCGGGAACGCGACGATCAGCACGCCGAGGATCATCACGGCGTGGGCCAGGATGCCGAGGGTGGGGCGGCGCTCGACCATGTCAGTACTGCACTTTCTTTTCGACGTAGCGGAACTGCAGCACCGTCAGCGCGATGACGATCAGCATCAGCACCGTCGACTGCGCGGCCGAGCCGCCGAGGTCGCCGCCCTTGAAGCCGTCCTGATAGACCTTGTAGACCAGGATCGCGGTGTCGCGGCCCGGGCCGCCGTGGGTGGTGGCATCGATGATCGCGAAGGTGTCGAAGAACGCGTACACCATGTTGATCACGAGCAGGAAGAAGGTGGTCGGCGACAGCAGCGGGAACTGGATGGTCCAGAAGCGCCGCCACGGCCGCGCACCGTCGATGGCCGCGGCCTCGATCAGCGATTTCGGGATCGACTGCAGGCCGGCCAGGAAGAACAGGAAGTTGTACGAGATCTGCTTCCAGACCGCGGCGGTGACGATCATCGTCATCGCATGTGTGCTGTTCAGCAGGTGATCCCACTGGAAGCCGAAGGTATGGTCCAGCGCGTACGCCACCACGCCGATCGACGGCGAGAACATGAACACCCACAGCACGCCGGTGACCACCGGCGCCACCGCGTACGGGATGATCAGCATCGTCTTGTAGAACAGCGCGCCGCGCACGATGCGGTCGGCGAAGACCGCCAGCATCAGCGACAGCGCGATGCCCAGCACCGCCACCAGCAGCGAGAACACCGCGGTGACCTGGAAGGATTCGAGGTAGGCCGAATCGTTGAACAGCGTCTTGAAGTTGTCCAGCCCGACCCATTCGGTCGACAGGCCGAAGCTGTCCTGCACCTGCATCGACTGCAGCAATGCCTGGGCGGCCGGCCAGAAGAAGAAGACGGCGCAGATCGCCAGCTGCGGGGCGACCAGCATCCAGGGCAAGACCTGCGAATCGAACCTAACTCRCTTTTCCATGGGGTTCAGAATGAGTAAGGCGGCCGGGGTGGCCGCCTTCCTGGGGCAGCCGCGTCGCGCGCATTGTGCCGCGACGCGACCCGTTTCAGCTCAAGGGGCCGGAGCCTTGTTGGCTTTCTCGAAGCGCTCGAGCTGCTCGTTGCCGCGCTTCACCGCGTCGTCCAGCGCCGTCTTCGCATCCTTCTTGCCCGACCAGATCTGCTCGGTTTCCTCGTCGATGATGGTGCGGATCTGGACGAAATTGCCCAGGCGGATGCCGCGCGACTTGTCGGTCGTCTTGCGGATCATCTGCGTCACCGCCACGTCGGTGCCCGGCTTTTCCTTGTAGAAGCCCGATTTCTCGGTCATCTCGTAGGCCGCCGTCGTGATCGGCAGGTAGCCGGTGCGCTTGTGGCTGGCCGACTGCACTTCGGGGCTCGACAGGTACTTGAAGAACTCGGCGACGCCCTTGTACTCGGCCGGCTTCTTGCCCGACATCACCCACAGGCTCGCACCGCCGATGGCGGTGTTCTGCGGCGCGCCGGGAACGTCCTGGTAGTACGGCAGCGGGGCCAGCCCGTACGCGAACTTCGCGCCCTTGCTGACGTCGGCGTACGAGCCCGACGAGCCGGTGAACATCGCGCATTCACCCGACACGAACGACGGCACCGCGACGCTCGCGCGACCCTTGTAGACGAACAGGCCCTGCTTGGACATGTTGGCCAGGTTCTCGAAATGGCGCAGGTGCAGCGGCGAGTTGAAGGCCAGGCGGGCGCTCGGGCCGCCGAAGCCGTTGTTCTGCGTCGCGAACAGCGTGTTGTGCCAGGTCGAGAAGCTCTCCAGGTGCACCCAGCTCATCCAGCTGGTGGTGTACGGGCACTTGACGCCGGCGGCCTTCAGCTTGGCGGCGGCCAGCGTCACCTCGGGCCAGGTCGTCGGGGCCTTGTTCGGGTCCAGGCCGGCGGCCTTGAAGGCGTCCTTGTTGTAATAGAAGATCGTCGTCGAGCTGTTGAACGGGAACGACAGCATCTCGCCGTTCGGCGCGGTGTAGTAGCCCGAGACCGCCGGCA
Source organism: Rhizobacter sp. P3_B12 (assembly GCF_056402895.1). NCBI lineage: Bacteria > Pseudomonadati > Pseudomonadota > Betaproteobacteria > Burkholderiales > Sphaerotilaceae > Rhizobacter > Rhizobacter sp. P3_B12. The sequence goes on from NZ_JBFUGN010000030.1 coordinate 4,004, forward strand.
CGTAGCCCTTCGGGTCGAAGCTGACGCCGCTCTGCTTCATCACCTCGCCGACCGGCTTGATCGCGCCCTTGGCCGACATCATCGTCGCGGTGCCGACCTCGAACACCTGCAGGATGTGCGGCGCATTGCCGGCGCGGAAGGCAGCCACTGCGGCGGTCATCGACTCGTCGTAGTTGCCCTTGAAGGTCGGGATGACCTTGTAGTCCTTCTGGCTGTTGTTGAACTGCGTGGCCAGGTCGTTGACCCATTCGTTCAGGCCGCCGGTCATCGAGTGCCACCACTGCACTTCGACCTGGGCGTGGGCGGGGCCGGCGAGCGCCAGCGCGGCAAAGCCGGCGGCGGCGAGGGCGGCGTATCTTTTCGTTGTCATGTACTTCTCCGGAAAATGACGGGTTGGTTTTTGACCAGCCGCGCAGTGTGCTACGAGTTTGTGACAGTCCGTTTATGTCGTGGATGGTCGGCCGCGGCAACGGGATTTACCCCGCCGGATCCCCGGGGCGGGGCGCGCCCGGCACCGAACAGGTGCTGAGGTACCATTTGCGTCCAAGTGCCCCCACAGGCGTGCTGCAGCCTGGCCCCCATGAACGCACCCATCCCGCTGAACCAGATCGCCGCGGCCACTGCCGCGCACAAGGCGCCCCGCCTGCGCGAGATTCCGTACAACTACACCTCGTTCTCCGACCGCGAGATCGTGATCCGGATCCTGGGATCGCGGGCCTGGGAGCTGCTGGACCGCCTGCGCGACGAGCGCCAGACCGGCCGCTCGGCCCGCATGCTCTACGAGGTGCTGGGCGACATCTGGGTGGTGCAGCGCAACCCCTACCTGCAGGACGACCTGCTCGACAACCCGCGGCGCCGCCGCCTGCTGATCGAGGCGCTGAACCACCGGCTGCGYGAGGTGCAGGCGCGGCGGAATCCCGCGGTTGCCAACGAGAGCGATGCGCAGCGCGACGCCTCGGTCGGCGAGTTGCTGGACGCCGCCCACCAGGCCGTGCAGGCCTTTGCCGACCAGTTCGACGCGATGGACGCGCTGCGCCGCAAGGCCACGCGGGCGCTCGGCCGCCACACCGCGAAGGACAACATCAAGTACGACGGCCTGTCGCGCGTCTCGCACGTGACCGACGCCACCGACTGGCGCGTCGAGTACCCGTTCGTCGTGCTGACCCCCGACACCGAGGCCGAGATGGCGGCGCTCGTGAAGGCGTGCATCGAACTCGGCCTGACGATCATCCCGCGCGGGGGCGGCACCGGCTACACCGGCGGCGCCGTGCCGCTGACCTGGAACAGCGCGGTCATCAACACCGAGAAGCTCGAGGCGATGACCGAGGTCGAGGTGATGCGCCTGCCCGGCATGGACCGCGACGTGGCGACCATCTGGACCGAGGCCGGCGTCGTCACGCAGCGCGTGGCCGATGCGGCCGAGCGCGCCGGCCACGTGTTCGCGGTCGACCCGACCTCGGCCGAGGCTTCGTGCGTCGGCGGCAACATCGCGATGAACGCCGGCGGCAAGAAGGCGGTGCTGTGGGGCACCGCGCTCGACAACCTGGCCTCGTGGCGCATGGTCACGCCCGACGCGAAGTGGCTCGAGGTGGTGCGGCTCGACCACAACATGGGCAAGATCCACGACGTGGAGGTGGCCCGCTTCGAGCTGAAGTACTTCGACGCGACCGGCAAGGTGCTCGAACGCACCGAGCAGCTCGACGTGCCGGGCCGCACCTTCCGCAAGGAAGGCCTGGGCAAGGACGTCACCGACAAGTTCCTCGCCGGCCTGCCGGGCATCCAGAAGGAAGGCTGCGACGGCCTGATCACCAGCGCGCGCTGGGTGGTGCACAAGATGCCGGCGCACACCCGCACGGTGTGCCTGGAGTTCTTCGGCAACGCGAAGGATGCGGTGCCGTCGATCGTCGAGATCAAGGATTTCATGTTCGCCGAGCAGAAGAAGCCCGGCGGCGCGATCCTGGCCGGGCTGGAGCACCTGGACGACCGCTACCTGAAGGCGGTGGGCTACGCGACCAAGAGCAAGCGCGGCGGTCTGCCCAAGATGGTGCTGGTGGGCGACATCGCCGGCGACGATGCCGATGCGGTGGCGCGCGCCACCAGCGAGGTGGTGCGGCTGGCCAACGGCCGGGCCGGCGAAGGCTTCGTCGCGGTCAGCGCCGAGGCGCGCAAGAAGTTCTGGCTCGACCGCAAGCGCACTGCGGCGATCAGCCGCCACACCAACGCGTTCAAGGTGAACGAGGACGTGGTGATCCCGCTGCCGCGCATGGGCGAGTACACCAACGGCATCGAGCGCATCAACATCGAGTTGAGCTTGCGCAACAAGCTGGCGCTGGTCGATGCGCTGGAAGATTTCTTCGTCGCCGGCCAGCTGCCGCTGGGCAAGAGCGACGACGCGAACCAGATCGCGTCGGCCGAGCTGCTCGAAGACCGCGTGCAGCAGGCGCTGGCGCTGCTGCGCGAGGTGCGCGGGCTGTGGTCGCACTGGCTGTCGAACCTCGACCAGGTGCAGGCTGATCGCGGCGTCAGCTTCTTCGACGACCTGCAGGACCACACGCTGCGCGCGTCGTGGAAGGCGCAGATCCGCACGCCGCTGCAGGGCATCTTCGCCGGGGCCACGCTGTCGCCGATCGTCGACGCCTGCCAGAAGATCCACGGCGACGTGCTGCGCGGCCGCGTGTGGGTGGCGCTGCACATGCATGCCGGCGACGGCAACGTGCACACCAACATCCCCGTCAACAGCGACAACTACGAGATGCTGCAGACGGCGCACGAGGCGGTGGCGCGCATCATGAAGCTCGCACGCTCGCTCGACGGCGTGATCTCCGGCGAGCACGGCATCGGCATCACCAAGCTCGAGTTCCTGACCGATGAGGAACTGGCCGGCTTCACCGCGTACAAGCAGCGCGTCGACCCCGAGGGCCGCTTCAACAAGGGCAAGCTGCTGCGCGACGCGAGCTTCGACGGCGTGCGCCTGAAGGCCGACCTGACCAACGCCTACACGCCGAGCTTCGGGCTGATGGGGCACGAGTCGCTGATCATGCAGCAGAGCGACATCGGCGAGATCGCCGCGTCGGTGAAGGATTGCCTGCGCTGCGGCAAGTGCAAGCCGGTGTGCGCGACGCACGTGCCGCGCGCCAACCTGCTGTACAGCCCGCGCAACAAGATCCTCGCGACCTCGCTGCTGGTCGAGGCCTTCCTGTACGAGGAGCAGACGCGCCGCGGTGTGTCGATCAAGCACTGGGAGGAGTTCGAGGACGTGGCCGACCACTGCACGGTGTGCCACAAGTGTCTGAGCCCGTGCCCGGTGAAGATCGACTTCGGCGACGTGTCGATGAACATGCGCAACCTGCTGCGCAAGATGGGCAAGAAGAGCTTCCGCCCCGGCAACAAGATGGCGATGATGATGCTCAACGCCACCAACCCGGAGACCATCAAGCTGCTGCGCAGTGCGATGGTCGACGTCGGCTTCAAGGCGCAGCGTGCGGCCAACAACCTGCTGCGCGGCCTCGCGAAGAAGCAGACCGCCGCGCCGCGCTCGACGGTGGGCACCGCGCCCCTCAAGGAGCAGGTGATCCACTTCATCAACAAGAAGCTGCCGGGCGGGCTGCCGAAGAAGACGGCGCGCGCGCTGCTGGACATCGAGGACAAGAACTACGTCCCGATCATCCGCAACCCGAAGGCGACGACGGCCGAGACCGAGGCGGTGTTCTATTTCCCGGGCTGCGGCTCGGAGCGGCTGTTCTCGCAGGTGGGCCTGGCGACGCAGGCGATGCTGTGGCATGCCGGCGTGCAGACGGTGCTGCCGCCGGGCTACCTGTGCTGCGGCTACCCGCAGCGCGGCTCGGGGCAGTTCGACAAGGCCGACAAGATCATCACCGACAACCGGGTGCTGTTCCACCGCGTGGCCAACACGCTGAACTACCTCGATATCAAGACGGTGGTGGTGAGCTGCGGCACCTGCTACGACCAGCTGCAGGGCTACCAGTTCGACAAGATCTTCCCGGGCTGCCGGATCATCGACATCCACGAGTACCTGCTGGAGAAGGGCATCACGCTCGACACGACGCAGGGGGCCGGGTACCTGTACCACGACCCGTGCCACTCGCCGATGAAGCTGCAGGAGCCGATGAAGACGGTGAAGGCGCTGATGGGTGACAACGTATTGAAGAGCGAGCGCTGCTGCGGCGAGAGCGGCACGCTGGGCGTGACGCGGCCCGACATCTCGACGCAGGTGCGCTTCCGCAAGGAAGAAGAACTGCGCCGCGACGAGGCCACGCTGCGCGCGACCGGCGCGGTGGCGGCCGAGGGTCCGGTGAAGATCCTGACCTCGTGCCCGAGCTGCCTGCAGGGGCTGTCGCGCTACGGCAATGACCTGCAGAACGGGCTGCTGGAGGCGGACTACATCGTCGTCGAGATGGCCAACAAGATCCTCGGGGCGGACTGGATGCCGGAGTATGTGGAGATGGCGAATGACGGCGGGATCGAGCGCGTGCTGGTGTGAAACTGCGGTCCGGCCTAGACTGTTCACCATGAACGCTCGAGTCGATCAATTGATGTCGCAAGCGCTGGACCTGGCGCCGGATGAGAGGTCCGCTCTTGCGCTCGCCTTGCTGGAAAGCCTGGACGGCGAAGAAGAATCCGTCGTGACGCAGGCGTGGGCGCAAGAGATCGAACAACGCAAGCTGGAGCTGCGCACCGGAGTTCGACAGACGGTCCCCTGGGAACAAGTGAAGGCTCGTCTCAGCGGCCTGTGAGCGACTTCCACCTCCGGTTCGATCCGGTAGCAGAGAACGATATCGCCAATGCCTTCCGCTGGTACCGGGAGCGCAGTGTGTCTGCAGCCGAGGGCTTTCGGGCGGCGGTGTTCGATGGCATTGAAAGAATCGGCCATGCCCCCTTGGTGCGTGGGCCGGATGCCCTCGGCAACCGCAAGCTCGTGTTGCACCGTTTTCCCTACACCATCTGGTATGTCGTCGACGGCGATCAGGTCACGGTGATGGCCGTCGCGCACCACCGGCGCCAACCCGCCTATTGGCGCAAAAAACCGGCTTGAGTGCAGCTTCTGCTCCTCGATCGGCGCATGCCCGCACCGCGCAGCCCGGATGCCAATCCGGGTTCCACTCCCATCCTCAATCCGCCGACAGCTTGCGCTCCTTGATCAGCGCATGCCAGAACTTCGTCTCCTGCTGAACGAAGCTCGCCAGCGCCGGCCCGTCGGTCGGCGCGACATCCAGCCCGAACTCCTCCAGCCGCGCCTTCACCTCCGGCGTGCTGATCGCCTTGTGCATCTCCTGCGTGAGCCGCGCGACGATCTCGGGCGGCGTGCCGTGCGGTACGAACAGGCCCTGCCACGCGGTCACCTCGAAGCCCTTGATGCCCAGCTCGTCGAGCGTCGGCACGTCGGGCAGCGACGCGATGCGCTTCTTCGACATCACCGCCAGCGCCTTGACCTTGCCGCCCTTGATCTGCGGCAGCCCGGCCGCGGTGTCCAGCACCATCATCGGCACCTGGCCCGAAATGACATCCTGCACCGCGAGCGCCGTGCCGCGGTACGGCACGTGCACGACGAAGCTGCCGGTGCGGTCCTTCAGCAGCTCCATCGCCAGGTGGTGCGGGCTGCCGATGCCGGGCGACGCGTAGCTGTACTTGCCGGGGTTCTTCTTGATCGCGTCGAGCAGCTGCTGCGCGCTCGTGAAGCCGGCGCCCGGGTTCACCGCCAGGATCAGCGGGAAGCGCGCCATGAAGCCGACGGGCGCCAGGTCCTTCGGGTCGTACGGCACCTTCTTGTACATCGCGCTGTTGAAGACCATCGCGCCGTTGTCGCCGGTGACGATCGTGTAGCCGTCCGGCGGCGACTTGGCGGCGTTGTCGGTGCCGATCATGCCGGCCGCGCCCGGGCGGTTGTCGATGATGATCGTCTGGCCGAGCTGCTTGCCCAGTTGCGGCGCGAGCTGCCGCGCGAGGAAGTCCGAGCCGCCGCCGGCCGGGTAGGCCACCACCCAGCGGATCGGCTTCGAGGGCCAGGCGTCGGCGGCGTGGGCCGTGCCGGCGGACGCGAGCGCGCCGGCGAGGGCGAGGTTGAAGCGGCGGCGTGTGAGCGCAGAAGTCATGACAGCGATCCGTTCTCGGGAGAAGCCGCCGATGTTATCGGTGGCCGCCGATAATGCGCGGATGCCTGCAGACTTCCTCCGCCCCGCCCATCCCGCCCCCGGCTGCGAGCTGTGCCGCGAGAGCGGCGGCGCGCTGGTCTGGCAGGACGACGGCTGGCGCGTGATCCGCATCGCCGATGCGAACTTCCCCGGTTTCTACCGCGTCGTCTCGCGCCAGCACGTGGCCGAGTTCTCCGACCTCGACGCCGCCGCCCGCGCCCACGCGATGACGCTGGTCGCCACCGTCGAGCGCGTGCTGCGCGAGGCCTTGTCGCCGACCAAGATCAACCTCGCGGCGCTCGGCAACATGGTGCCGCACCTGCACTGGCACGTCATCGCGCGCTTCGACTGGGACAGCCACTTCCCGCAGCCCATCTGGGGCACGCGCCAGCGCGAGGTGCAGCCGCCCGCGGCCGACCGCCTGGCCCGCCAACTGACAGGCCTCGACGAGCGCGTCGCCGCCGCGCTGTCGCGCGCGGCCTGAACCCTCCTACACTCGGATTCCCCATGGCCGGACTCACTGCCCAGACCCCGCAACCCACCGCGATCACGGTGCACGAGCAATCGCGCGTGCTCGAGGTGGCGTTCGYCGATGGCCGCAGCTTCCGCATCCCGTTCGAGCTGATGCGGGTCTATTCGCCGTCGGCCGAGGTCAAGGGCCACGGCCCGGGCCAGGAGACGCTGCAGACCGGCAAGCGCGAGGTCACGCTCACCGCGCTCGAGCCGGTCGGCAACTACGCGGTTCAGCCCACGTTCTCCGACGGCCACCAGACCGGCATCTTCTCGTGGGACTACCTCTACTTCCTCGGCTCGCAAGAGGCCGAGCTGTGGCAGCAGTACGAGGCGCGGCTGCAGGCGGCCGGTGCCACGCGCGACACGCCGATGCCCGACAAGGCCGCGTCCGCCTGCGGCCACCACCATTGATTGCGACGGACTGACCCATGAGCAACACCCATTTCGGCTTCGAGACCGTCGACGAGACCCGCAAGGCCGAGCGCGTGCGCGGCGTGTTCGATTCGGTCGCGTCGAAGTACGACCTGATGAACGATGTGCTGTCGATGGGCATGCACCGGGCCTGGAAGGCCTACACGGTGGCCGTCGCGAACCTGCGCGAGGGCGATTCGGTGCTCGACATCGCCGGCGGCACCGGCGACCTGGCCGGCGCGTTCGCGAAGAAGGTTGGCGAGCGCGGCACCGTCGTGCACACCGACATCAACGAGGCGATGCTGCACCACGGCCGCGACCGCATGCTCGACCAGGGCCTGGTGCTGCCGACGGCGATCTGCGATGCCGAGGCGCTGCCGTTCGCGAACGATCGCTTCGATCTGGTCAGCGTCGCGTTCGGGCTGCGCAACATGACCCACAAGGACCGGGCGCTGGCCGAGATGTGCCGCGTGCTGCGCCCCGGCGGCCGGCTGCTGGTGCTGGAGTTCTCGAAGGTGGCCAAGCCGCTGGAGAAGTTCTACGACTGGTATTCGTTCAAGGCGCTGCCGCGCATCGGCAAGCTGGTGGCCGGTGATGCAGACAGTTACCGCTACCTCGCCGAATCGATCCGCATGCACCCCGACCAGCAGGCGCTGAAGGCGATGATGAAGACCGCCGGTTTCGGCCATGTCGACGTGCACAACCTCAGCGCCGGCATCGTCGCGTTGCATGTGGGCATCAAGTGTTGAGCTGACGCTCGCTGCCGCCCCCCTGTTCACGGGGGTGGGCCCTCGTTTAGAGGATTGGGGACTGGTCCACCTGTACTGACAATCCGCGCCATCTGCTTGCGTTCCGCGCAGCACGCCGAAGCGATCGGCGGCAGCTCCGGGATGAAGTTCTGAAGGATGAGCGTCATGTTGAAGGTGTTTCAGTTACATGTTTCGGTGGCCACCCTGTTCGGGATGATCGCCGACGGTCTGCTGTGCTTCTTCGCCATCGTGCTGGCCGCCTCGTCGGTCCACATCCTGCCGGGGGCGCAGGACGCGCCGTCCGGCCTGACGGTGCCCCACCTGTTCCTGTTCGCCAGCGGCTTCGCGATGGTGATGTCGCTGCTGTACGCCTTCGCCGGCCTGTACCGCCCGACCCCGATCGGCTTCGCCGCGATGCTGCGCCGCACACTGGCCGCGCTGGTCGTCGGCGCCTACGTGACCTACCTGGTGCTCGACAGCATGGCCAACGGCGGCTATGCGGTGCAGATCATGACCAAGGCCGTGCTGTACCTGCTGGTCGGCCTGGTGCTGGTGCGCGGCGCGATGTACCTGATGAGCCGCATGGCCACCATCCCGAAGGTGCTGATCGTCGGCAACGGCGCCGAGGCACAGAGCGTCGCCAGCGACCTGATGACGATGAAGCGCCTGCGCCGCAACGTCGCCGGCTTCTTCCCGACCGAAGCCGACACCGCCTCGGGCCTGCAGGTCGCGAGCCTGCGCGGCCACAAGGTGTTCTCGCGCGAGCTGTCGATCGAGGACATCGTGCGCGACCACCACATCGATGAAGTGATCGTCGCGGTGCGCGAACAGCGCGGCGGCGGCGTCCMGATGGACCAGCTGCTCGCCTGCCGCATCCGCGGCGTGCCGATCGTCGACCTGGCCGGCTTCTACGAGCGCGCCAAGTCCGAGGTGCCGATCGACAGCCTGAAGGCCAGCTGGCTGGTCTACGGCCAGGGCTTCGTGCAGGGCCGCCTGCGCATGATCCTGAAGCGCGCGTTCGACATCGCGAGCTCGTCGTTCCTGCTGCTGCTCGCCTCGCCGGTGATGCTGCTGGCGGTGCTGGCGATCCGCCTCGAAGGGCGCGGCCCGATCATCTACAAGCAGGAGCGTGTTGGCCTCGGCGGCAAGATCTTCATGTGCATGAAGTTCCGCAGCATGCGCACCGATGCCGAGAAAGATGGCGTCGCCGTCTGGGCCACCAAGAACGATTCGCGCGTGACCCGCGTCGGCGCCTTCATGCGCAAGACCCGCATCGACGAACTGCCGCAGCTGCTGTCGGTGCTGCGCGGCGAGATGAGCATGGTCGGCCCGCGCCCGGAGCGCCCGAGCTTCGTCAAGCAGCTGAAGGAACAGATCCCGTTCTACGACGTGCGCCACAGCATCAAGCCGGGCGTGACCGGCTGGGCCCAGGTGCGCTACAGCTACGGCGCCTCGGTCGACGACGCACGCCGCAAGCACCAGTTCGACCTGTACTACGTGAAGAACAACTCGCTGATGCTGGACCTGCTGGTCCTGATCGAGACCGTCAGCGTCGTCCTCTTCCGCGAAGGCGCGCATTGAAGTTGACCACCCCCGGAGGCGCTTCCGCGCCACCCCCTCAAGGGGGCAACCCCAGCGGCCCGGCAAAGCCGGTTCCGCGGGGTTCGCTGGATCAAATGCAAGGGACATCGAGAATGAACATGAAGCAATTGTTGGGACGGGTCGGTGCAGTCGCGGCCGCCCTGGTGCTGTCGGCGTGCGGCAGCCTGAGCGGCCTGCCGCCGGCGCCGAAGGTGGCCGAGACGCCGGACCACCGCTACCTGATCGGCGCGCTCGACAGCGTCAACATCGTCGTGTGGCGCAATGCCGACCTGTCGTCCACCGTCACCGTGCGCCCGGACGGCCGCATCTCGACCCCGCTGGTCGAGGACGTGCTCGCCGCCGGCCGCAGCCCGGCCGACTTGGCGCGCGACATCGAGGCCAAGCTCGGCAAGTACATCCGCGACCCGGTCGTCACCGTCGTCGTCAACAACTTCCAGGGCTCGTTCTCGGAGCAGATCCGCATCATCGGCGAGGCGACCCGCCCGCAGTCGGTGCCGTACCGCCAGAACATGACGCTGCTGGACGTGATGATCCAGGCCGGCGGCCTGACCGAGTTCGCCGACGGCAATGCCGCCGTGCTGGTGCGCGGCACCGAGCAGGGCAAGCAGTACAGCGTGCGGCTCAAGGACCTGATCAAGCGCGGCGACATCTCGGCCAACGTCGACGTGAAGCCCGGCGACGTGATCATCGTCCCGCAAAGCTGGTTCTGATCGACCTGGTTCTGATCGATCCGGTTCCGAAACCCGGTGGCCGCCCCGATGCCCGGCCCCACCACCCCCTGTTGAGACGGTCGGCCTCCGCGTGTCGACCCATCCAGAAGCTCCAAGATGAATGAGTTGACCCGTCAGATCTCGATCGTGCTGCGCACGATCTGGCAGCGCCGCTGGCTGGCGATGGCCGTCGCCTGGGCCACCGCCGTCGTGCTGGCGCTGATGGTGTGGGTGATCCCCAACCGCTACGAAGCCACCGCCAAGCTGTTCGTCGACACCCAGTCGGTGCTGAAGCCGCTGATGGCCGGCCTCGCGTTCCAGCCCGACCTCGACCAGCAGGTGCGCATGCTCGCGAAGACGCTGCTGTCGCGCCCGAACATCGAGCGCCTGATGGGCGACCCGGGCGTCGGCCTGGGCACGCTGACCGACCTGAAGCGCGAACAGGCGATCGACCGCCTGACCGCCCGCATCAAGGTCGAGCACAGCGGCGGCAACCTCTACCTGATCAGCTACCGCGACGGCGACCCGAACCGCGCGAAGGCCGTGGTCGACGGGCTGGTGAACCTGTTCATCGACTCGGGCAATGACAGCAAGCAGCGCGACTCGCAGGACGCGAGCCGTTTCATCGACGAGCAGATCAAGGCCTACGAGGTCAAGCTGGTCGAGGCCGAGAACCGCGTGAAGGAATTCAAGCTGCGCAACTTCGGCGTTTCCGGTGTGTCGGGGCAGGACTACTTCGCCCGCATGTCGGTGCTGACCGACGAGGTCGGCAAGCTGCGCATGACGCTGGCCGCCGCCGAGCAGTCGCGCGACGCGCTGAAGCGCGAGCTGTCGAGCGAAGAGCCGAACGTGGCGGTCGACGCGCCGGCACCGGCGGTGCCGATGGCGATGCAGACCGAGATCGATTCGCGCCTGGATGCGCAGCGCCGCTCGCTCGACGACCTGCTGCGCCGCTACACCGACGCGCACCCCGACGTGATCGCGGCGCGCCGGATGATCGTCCAGCTGGAAACGCAGAAGCGCCAGCAGGAGGCCGAGCGCGTGAAGGCAGCGGCCAAGAGCGGCGGCCGCGTCGCGTCGTCGAACCCGGTGTACCAGCGCCTGCGCATCGCGCTGGCCGAGGCCGAGGCCAATGTCGCGTCGCTGCGCAGCCAGCTCGGTGGCCAGCAGGAGCGCCTCGACCAGGTCAAGGCCACCGCGAGCCGCGTGCCGCAGGCCGAGGCCGAGCTCGCGCAGCTGAACCGCGACTACGACATCATGCGCAAGCAGTACGACATGCTGGTCTCGCGTCGCGAGGCCGCCTCGCTGGGCCTGAAGATCGACCAGTCGAAGAGCATGGCCGAGTACCGCCTGGTCGAGCCGCCGCGCGTGCCGGCCAAGGCCGCGTTCCCGGACCGCACTGCCCTGGCCGTCGTCGCGCTGATCCTCGCGCTGGCCGCCGGCGGCGGCGCCGCGTTCGGCATGGGCAAGCTCTACCCGACCTTCGACACGCAGGAGGCGCTGCAGGCCTTCGCGAAGCGCCCGGTGCTGGGAACCGTGTCACGCCACCTGTCGATGGCGGCCGAGCGTGCGCAGCGCTTCGACCTCATCCGCCTGAGCGGCGCGATGGTGGTGTTCATGGCCCTCAACGTGACCTGGATCGCGCTGCTCGCCGGCGGCATCCAGCCCCACTGAACCTGACGACCGCCTCACCATGAGCATCATCGAACAAGCCACCCGCCGCCTCGAGGAACTGCGACGCGCCGGCATCGACGTGCCGAGCTGGGCGCCGACCGCCACCGAGCCCGGCTTCGGGCCGGTCACCGGCGCGCCGGGCGGTGCCGCCACGCTGGCGCCCCCGGCGCCCATGGCACGCACCGTCGCCGACGACATCGAACTCGCGCCGCGCACCGTCGCCCGCCCGACGCGCGCCGACCGCGCACCCACCAACGCCCGCTCGCGCGAGGTGCAGATCGACCTGCGCCGGCTGGCGGCCGAGGGCTACCTGACGCCGGACGATCCGCGCATGGGCCTCGCCGAGGAACTGCGCGCCGTCAAGCGCCCGATCATCGAGCACGCCCAGGCCGCGCGCGAGGCGGGCAAGGCCGGCGGCAACCTGATCTTCGTGACCAGCGCACTGCCGGGCGAGGGCAAGACCTACAACGCGATCAACCTGGCGATGAGCATCGCGATGGAGGTCGACCATTCGGTGCTGCTGGTCGATGCCGACGTGGTGCGGCCGTCGGTGATGTCGCGCCTGGGCGTCGAGGCCGAGCTCGGCATGCTGGACGTGCTGACCAAGCCGTCGCTCGACCTGTCCGAGGTGCTGATGCGCACCAACATCCCGAAGCTGTCGCTGCTGCCGGCCGGCCGACCGACCGACCAGTCGACCGAGCTGCTCGCGAGCGTCGCGATGGAGCGGCTGCTGGCCGACCTGGCCGAGCGCTACGCCGACCGCATCGTGATCTTCGACGGCCCGCCGCTGCTGGCCACCAGCGAATCGCGCGTGCTGGCCGCCCGCATGGGCCAGGTGCTGATGGTGGTGCAGGCGCAGAAGACCGCGCAGAGCTCGGTGGCGCGTGCGTTCGCCGACATCGAGGCCTGCGAGACCGTCTGGTGCGTGCTGAACAAGGCCACCAGCCAGCGCGCTTCGGCCGGCTACGAACGCTATCCGCAATACCGCCGGACCTGAACGCCGTGCGCCCGAGCCGACGGACCCTTCGCCCCACCTGCCTGGCCCGCGCACTGCTGGCAGCGCCGATGCTGGGCTGTGCCTTCGGGGCCTGGGCGCAGTATTCCGGTGCGCCGGGGGCGGCACCCGGCACCCCCGCCGCACCCGGCACCGGCGCCTTCGGCGGCATCGCAGCGCCCTCGGCCGCTGCCGCCGCATCGGCGCCGGTCGGCCCGCCGCCGGCCACCCACATCGTGCTGGCGATCGACTCGCGGCTGGTGCACACCGACAACGCGACGCCCGACCTCGGCATCAAGCAGAGCGACACCGTGCTCGAGGTGCAGCYGTCGATCGTGTTCGAGCGCCGCGGGCCGCGCATCACGCTGAGCGGCAATGCGTCGGTCAGCAGCCTGAGCTACCTGAACGACAGCCAGCCGTCGCGCGTGCTGCCGCGCGCACGCATCGACCTGGCCTCGAAGGTGGTCGAGGACTGGGCCTACTTCGACGCCTGGTACCGGATCGATCCGACCTTCGACGACCCGTATGCGACGCGCCCCGAGGCTGCCACCTCGTACAAGCTGGAGCCGCGCCGCCGCTACGGGCTGAGCCCGTACCTGATGCACCGCTTCAACGAGCTCGACTCGATGCTCGCGCGCGTCGACTACACGCATGCGCGCATCACCGACTTCCTGACCAAGCAGGTGCGCACCACCAAGGGCCTGGACAAGATCGTCTCGTACGAGCGCGCGCCGCGCAGCTTCGGCCTGCAGATCGAGGTGAAGGCGCACGACGAGAGCGACGACTTCACGCAGGGCCAGACGCTCAGCACGCGCGAGGCGCGGCTGTGGCTGAACTGGCAACCGCAGCCGCAGCTGGTGCTGGGCATCGTCGGCGGGCGCGAGAAGACCTCGCTGCTGGCGGACACGCCGACCGACACGCTGTACGGCGGGCGCGTCACGTGGCGGCCCGACGAGCGCAGCAACCTGCGCGTGACGGTGGAGCACCGCTACTTCGGCAACGGCTGGGACGCCGTCTATGCGCACAACTCGGCCACGCTGACGCTCGGGCTGCAGGCGAGCCGCACGGTGTCGAGCCAGGGCATCCCCGACAACGGCGTGCTGCCGCCCGGCAGCGCGTCGCCGGTGCCGGTGGGCGGCGGCATCAACCCGTCCGCGCTGTACTCGGTGGTGGCCCAGTTGCGCGAGAGCGCCGGCTTCCAGGCCGCGCTGCAGGGCCGGCGCAACCGCATCTACCTGCAGGTGGGCTACCTGAAGCAGCAGGCGCTGCAGATGGCGGGCCAGACCAACATCCCCGACCCGTCGTACGACACCGAGCAGAAATCGGCGTCGCTCGGCTGGGACTACAAGCTCGGGCCGCTGACCACGCTGACCGTGATCGGCGACGGCTCGCGCATCGAGGGGCTGGGCGGCAGCAACCTCGGCCGCTACACGACGCAGTATTCGCTGCGCGTCGAGGGCACGCGCACGCTGTCGCCGCACACCACGGCGACGATCGGTGCGCGCCGCCTCACCGTCAAATCCAACAGCACGACGCTGACCTCCGTCGACCTCGACGGCGAGAAGGCCATCTACGCCGGGCTGCGCTACAGGTTC
>NZ_JBFUGN010000031.1:0-18284 GCF_056402895.1 Rhizobacter sp. P3_B12
CCATCACGGTCTCGACGTGGTCGCCCTGCAGCTCGATGACGCCGTCCTTCACGGTGCCGCCGACGCCGCAGGCGGCCTTCAGTTCGCGTGACAGCAGACTCAGCGCGTCGGCATCGAGCAGCAGGCCCTTCACCAGCGTCACGCCCTTGCCCTTGCGGCCCTTGGTCTCGCGCGAGACCCGCACGATGCCGTCGCCCTGCGGCAGCGCCTTCTGCGCCTTGCACGCGCACTGGCCGATCGGCTGGCGGCAGTCCGGGCAGATGCGGCCGGTGTCGGTGGAATAGACCAGCGACGACAGGTCAGCGAGGCCGCCGGACCGGCGTTCGTTGGGGGGCTTCGGCATGGGCGTCCTTTCGGGCGGCGATGGTAACGCCGGGCCCCGGCCCATGCAGCGACGTATCCTGGTTCGATCACAAGACCAGGAGACATGCCCATGAGCCGCCCCCCCATCAGCCGCTACCCGGTGCCCGAACTCGCCGGCCTGCCCGATGACATCCACGCGCGGATCCTCGAGGTGCAGCAGAAGGCGGGGTTCGTGCCGAACGTGTTCCTGGGCTTCGCGCACCGGCCCGACGAGGCACGGGCCTTCTTCGCGTACCACGACGCGCTGCTGCTGAAGGAAGGCGGCCAGCTGACGAAGGGCGAGCGCGAGATGATCATCGTCGCGACCTCGGGGGCCAACAACTGCCTGTACTGCGTGGTGGCGCACGGCGCGATCCTGCGCGTGTACGAGAAGCAGCCCCAACTCGCCGACCAGGTCGCGACCAACTACCTGAAGGCCGACATCACGCCGCGGCAGAAGGCGATGCTCGGCTTCGCGATGAAGGTCTGCAACGACGCCGCGAACATCGTCGAATCGGATTTCGAGGCGCTGCGCGCGCACGGCTTCGATGACGAGGACATCTGGGACATCGGGGCGATCACCGCCTTGTTCGGATTGAGCAACCGGATGGCGAACCTGATGAGCCTGCGGCCGAACGATGAGTTCTACCTGATGGGGCGGGTGCCGCGAGTGAAGGTTTGATGGCGGACTGCTTGGGGTAATTCGACCGCCAGATTCCCTAGCCATATATTTGATTCATAGCGCCATCTATGCAATAGATGGCGCAGCTTGCCATTGCGCACATTTCCGATGCAGACTGCTTGAGAAATCGGCCACATGGTGCCGAAGCTAGTGGTAATACTGATGATAAATGGATCCTGCCTACCGAAGCGGTCGGCCGGCAGAATGAGTCAACCGCGCTGAAGTTGCACGTTGCGGGAGTTTAGGCACCGAGCCTGCGGATTCCGCAGGCTCGAATTTCCAGCAAGACTGGATTCACCTGATGATGAAAGACAAAAATGTTTGAAATGAGTGAAGCAGAGTGCGACGTGGCCGCAGGTGGCATGGGAGCCGGTGGAGGTGGCTCAAGTGGCGCAAATAGATCGATCACCTATACGACTTCAAGCTCCAGCAACATGGATGCAAGTCAATTCGCCATGTTCATCGATAGTTGCACTCAAGGCGCATCGCTTTGCATTGTTGGTTTGTTGTCGATGATATTTGACTGAGCGTGAAAGGGATGCGCCTCTTGGAGGCGCATCTCAGACACATTGAGCAAGAGCCGAATGCGAGTCCCATGCCGCCTACTTTTCTGAAAAGTCCTATCTGGCTGGTTCTGGTGCCTTGTGCACTGGCTGCACTCGTACTCGGAACACTTTCGCTCTACGGAATGAGCCTGACGAATGTAAAAACCAATGGAAGGGACTTGATTGTTCTCTCGGGATCTCTCGATTCCGAGCTGCTTGAACGCTACAAAGCCGCTGCTGAAAAGACGCCGAACCTACGCACGTTGCGCATCAAGGATTCCCCCGGGGGCAGAGAGTTCGTATCGGAATATCTGCGAGAAGAAGTGCGAAGGAAGAATTTGAGCGTCGAAATTCAAGGCGGCCGTGTTTCAGCCTGTGCAAACATTTATCTATCAACGCCTCGACATGACATGCTGGCCAGTAGATCAATTCGCCCCACTTATCTTCACTTTCATGGGACGTACAGCCACTCTACAGGCTCATTCCTGCATCCTGCGTCGGCAAACGATCTGAAGGAAGTAATCGAGAATACTTCTCACAAGATGCCTTTGGATCTGTATGTGCAGGCGCGAAACTCAGAGTTGCCAAATGGAGGGTTGCTGGTTTTTCGCGATCCGTTCCCGGTCGGCAGCAAGAGCTTCACCAGCTTTTTTTGTTTGGGCAATGAAAATCACCGCCCGGCAGATTGCAAGCCGCTGGCCTTTTCCGCCAAAGACTTGGGATTGTAATGAACCTGATCACCAAATCACTCGTTGCATCGCTGGGCGTGACGGCAATCATTTCCGTCGCATCCAAGGCGCTTCTTCCGGACTTACCAGTTCTATGGACGGTGGCTGCCTCAGTCATAGCCACGCTCGCTTTCACTGGGATGGTTCTGCTTTACTCGCGAATTGTCATTGCTTGGCGAGCGTACTGCTTACGTCAGGGAGCGACCGATCCGGCTTGGCTCTGGTTTCCCGACGACCCTCCTGGTTTGCGCAGAAATAATCGAAAAAGAGACGAGGCGGCTTGAATGGGGCGCAGAATACCTTGAGGATTGATAGATGCTCACATCGCCACGAGCCATTCTTAGCCGAACCAAAGCGAATCCATGGCTGTTTTCCTTCTTGGCAGCTGCTGCCGCCATAGTTCCACCGCTTGTATTGGTGACGTTGCTGCAGAGTCACTTACCCTTGGAGCACGCCGAGCCTTTTCATTCCATAGCCGACACCGTAATGCCACTGTTGGTTGCGCCACTTCTTGAATCGGCATTATTGATTCCGATGATGTTCATGGCAGAAAGAGCAGTACGAGGGGCCATTGCACCATCTCTTCTCTGTGCTTTGGTGTGGGCTGTATTGCACGGGATTACCTCTTCGGCGCAGGCAGTCGTGGCATTCTGGGGCTTCTTCATATTCAGCCTCACGCTTTTGCATTGGCGCAAAATATTGCCCAACTCATACTACTGGGTGCTTGTCCTAACTCATTTTCTCGCCAACCTGCCCGCGACAATTCTGCTCGCCTTTTGTTTCAGATGATCGGCAGCAAACTGCACGTCACGAATTCGGGGCTGCAGCGAACCTTACCACCAAATCAATCGTTGGCTAGACACACGCGTGAGAAGAGTTCCAGCGGATGAGACGTCGCCTTCATGAATACCACTACTGGTGAATGAGGATAAATTGTCGAGACGGCCCTCGCAGTTGCCACGCCCTTCCGAATCCAGTTTCATAGCAACACTTGGAGCAACATAAAAGATACGCACCCATAACATCGAATGACGTCATCTTGGTGGACATCTGTCCTGTAGAAAACTCCCAATCACTGACTAGACTTCTCAGCTTGATTGGCGAGCAGCGAGGCAAAACACCGAACCTTGACCAGTCGCATGGAGAAAATCGAATGCAGGAACTGACTCTTCAAGATACTGATGCCGTCTCCGGCGGCGAGCCCTCGGCTCAGGATTATATCGGTATCGGCTTGGGCGTTGTAGGACTGGGCCTTGGTATAGCAGCAGCACCGGTTGGTATTCTTGGGGCCACCATCGCGTTTGCCGCATCCGGCGGCGGCGGGATCTTGACCGGCAAGGGGCTTTATAAGCTGATGACTGCCAACGACTGATGAGCTCAACCGAAAATATCGCAATCTGGATCGCCTTCAGCATCATTCTGCTTGTAATTACTTTCCTATATCTGAAGACGCTCAAAGCTATCAAGGAGCGCAAGACCACTCCGCCCAGTAGCAGGAAAATTTGTATTGTATTTATTATGTCGATGGCGACAGCAATCCTGTTTCTCGTCGCAACAGCACCTTGGTCTTCCACCCTTCTGACAACAGGTGTCGGGATACTATTGGCCTCTACAGTGAGAATTATTCTCTTGAACATCAAATGAGTCACTGAAAATGCCAGCAAGCGAATCAACGCGGCGAGGCAAATAGCGATTACAGATCAGACTCTCCGAAACTCTTCCCATGACGCTACCGCTGTTCAGAGAGCAAGCCCTGCGCACGCCACCGATCGCAGCCACGGCGACATCCTGCTCACCCGCCCACCCTCCTTCGCATTGCTGACCTGCGTGTTCACAGCGCTTGCTATCGCGATCGTCCTGTTCTTCGCCTTCTTCAGCTACACCCGCAAGGCCCAGGTGTCCGGCGTGATCCTGCCGAGCGCCGGGGTGATTCGCGTCGTGTCGCCGCAGCCGGGTCTGATTGCCGAACGCCGCGTGGTGGACGGGCAACCCGTGAAGGCGGGTGACGTGCTCTTCGTGCTGAGCAGCGAGCGCACCGCCGCGACGCAAGGCAATGCCGAGCAGACGGTGTCCGACCTTCTGCGGTCGCGGCGCGACAGTCTTCAAGCCGACGCAGCGCAGCAGCTGCGCCAGTCGGCACAGCGCAAGCAAGCCACGGAACGTCGTGCGCTCGACCTGGCCGATGAAGGCCGGCGGGTCGATGAACAGCGCACGCTCCAGGCTCGCCGCGTCGCGCTCGCCGATGAAGCGGTCCACCGGTACACCGAGCTGCAGGCCGCCCACTTCATCTCCGCCGCGCAGTTGCAAGACCGTCTGGCAGAACTGCTCGACCAGCAGCAACGCCTCGGTGATCTCGAGCGTGCCGCGGCTTCGACCGCGCGGGAACTCGCGAGCAATCAGGCCGAGCTTCGCGATCTCGTCATCCAGGGCGAGCGCGACCAGCAGGCAACGCGCCGCAGCATCGCCGCCATCGAACAGGATCTCATCGAGAACGAAGCCCGTCGCCGGATCTGGGTGCGAGCGCCCCACAGCGGCATCGTCGCGGCGATCGCGGCGGAGCCGGGTCACGCCGTGGCATCCAACCAGGCCCTGGCCATCGTGTTGCCGCAAGACGGGCAGCTCGAAGCCGAGCTCTACGCCCCGTCGCGCGCCGCCGGATTCATCCAGGCCGGCATGACCGTCATGCTGCGCTACCAGGCGTTCTCGTACCAGAAGTTCGGCCAGCACGCGGGCCGCGTGCGCGAGGTGTCCCGCATCGCGATGCGCCCCGAGGAGTTTCCGTTTCCGGGTGTCGTCCCATCGACCGGTTCGGCCTCGGAGCCGCTCTACCGCATCCGCGTCAGCCTCGGGCGGCAGGACATCCAGGCCTATGGCCTCGCGCAGCCGCTCAAATCGGGCATGGCGCTGGAGGCCAGCGTGCTGCTCGAACAGCGCCTGCTCTACGAGTGGATCCTCGAGCCGCTGTACAGCATCACCGGCCGCGCCTGACGCATGGAGTTCCGCCGGCCAGACTTCGCCTTCTGGCGCACGCCACGCCTGCCCGTGATCCTGCAGACCGAGGCGGCCGAATGCGGCCTCGCCTGCCTCGCGATGGTGGCCGGCTTCCACGGCCATCGGATCGACCTGCCTCACATGCGCAGGCGCTTCCCTGTCTCGCTGAAAGGCGCCACGCTGAAGAGCCTCATCGCGATCGCGCGCGGCCTGCAGTTGCAGACACGCCCGTTGAAGCTCGCGTTGGAGCGCATCGGCGACCTGAAGCTGCCCTGCGTCTTGCACTGGGACATGAACCACTTCGTGGTGTTGAAGGCCGCGAAGGCGGGGCACGTGACCCTTCATGATCCAGCCGTCGGCGAACGGCGCCTCACGATCGACCAACTGGGAAAGCACTTCACCGGCGTCGCGCTGGAAGCCTCGCCCGATGCGCAATTCACGAAGAAGGAAGAGCGCCAGCAATTCCGTCTGTTGTCGCTGATGGGCCGGGTGAGCGGGCTGCGAGCCGGGCTGCTGCAGTTGCTGCTGCTCGGCCTCGCCCTGCAGGTCTGCGCGCTCACCGCCCCGTTCTACCTGCAATGGGTCATCGACGAGGCCGTGGTGTCCGCCGACCGCGACCTGCTGACCGTTCTCGGCATCGGCTTCCTGTTGCTGATGCTGCTGCAAGGCGCGCTGTCGGGCGTGCGTTCGTGGATCACCACGGTGCTCGCGACCCACTTCAACTTCCAATGGCTCGGCCATGCCTTCGGGCACCTGATGAAGCTGCCGCTGGCTTGGTTCGAGCGGCGACACCTGGGCGACATCGTCTCGCGCTTCGGCTCGATCCAGACCATCCAGCGCAGCCTGACCACGCAGTTCGTCGAAGGCGTCATCGATGGCGTGCTGGTGCTTGGCACGCTGGTCGTGATGGGGCTCTACAACCTGCGGCTCACGGCAGTAGCCTGCACCGCCGTGATGCTCTACGCACTGCTGCGGTGGACGATCTTCCGCTCGATGCGCGAGGCCACCGCCGAGCAGATCATCCATGCCGCCCGGCATCAGAGCCACCTCATCGAATCGGCGCGCGGCGTGCAGAGCCTGCGCCTGTTCAACCGCGTCGACGAGCGCCGCATCGGCTACATGAACGCGTTGGCTGATCAGTTCAATGCCGACCTGCGGATCGCTCGGCTCAGCGTCTCGTACCAGACGGCCCACACGCTGCTGTTCGGCGCCGAGCGCGTGATCGTCGTCTGGCTGGCGGCGCTCTCCGTGCTCGACGCGCGCTTCTCGGTGGGCATGCTGTTCGCCTTCATCAGCTACAAGGATCAGTTCACGCAGCGCATGGCTGCGTTGATCGACAAGCTCTTCGAACTGCTCATGCTGCGCCTGCATGGCGAGCGCGTGGCCGACATCGTGCTGACGCCACCCGAAGAGGAATCGCATGACGCCGAGGTGGACCTCGGGCGGGTGCAACCGGAGATCGAGTTGAAGGGCCTGTCGTTCCGCCATGCCGATGGCGAGCCGTGGCTGTTGGAGGATGTGTCGTTGACGATTCCCGCAGGGCAGTACATCGCGATCACCGGAGCCTCGGGCTGCGGCAAGACGACGCTCGTCAAGCTGCTGCTGGGCCTGCTGGAGCCGACGGCCGGCGAGGTGCTGGTCGGCGGTGTCAAGCTGAAGCAGCTGGGGTTGCGCAACTTTCGCGAAATGGTGGCCACCGTGATGCAGGACGACCAGCTCTTCGCCGGTTCGATCGCTGACAACATCGGCCTCTTCGATCCCTCGCCGGACCTCGAACGCATCGAGACTTGTGCGCGGCTCGCGTCGATCCACGACGAGGTCAATGCAATGCCGATGCGTTACCACACGCTCGTCGGCGACATCGGTTCAGGCCTCTCCGGCGGACAGAGGCAACGCCTGTTGCTGGCGCGCGCTCTCTACAAGAATCCGAAGATCCTGGTGCTGGACGAGGCCACCAGCCACCTCGATTTGTCGAACGAGCAACAGGTCAACGCATCGATCAGGCACCTCGCGCTGACACGCATCGTCGTCGCCCATCGACCGGAAACCATCGCGATGGCGCAACGCGTGGTGGTGCTGCAGCACGGGCGCATCGTGCGGGATCTCGAGCAGCCGGCATTGCAAGGCGCGCACTGAGCACTACACGATCAGCAGGCCCTCGGCGGTCCATTGCTGGACCGTGCCGACCACCCCGACCACATCGCCAGCGATGTTGCACAGCGCGCTGAAATCCTCGCCCCGCATCGCCGCCGCGAGCAACTGCACCTCGAGCGCGCTCGTCACCGTCCGCCAGCGCGTCTCCAGCACCGGCCGCCAGACGATCAGCTGGTGCTCGCCGGCTTCCGGCTCGGCCAGCTCCGGCTCGTCATCGCCCTGCAGCGCCCGCCACGCAGGCTCCACGTGCCAATCGAGCGCCAGTACCTGCACGCTCGGGTGAAAGCGCAGCACGCGCTGCGGCCAGCCATCGACGGGCAGCGCCGCCAGCTCAGCCGGCGTCATCGGCGTCGCATCCGCCGCATCAAAGGCATCGCGCAACGCCCACTCCATGCGCGCCAGGTCGACGAAGGCCGGATGCGGCACCCGATCCGGGTTGGCCGCCATGAACTCTGCGAGCCGATGCCCGAACCAGCGGATCGACGGCTGCCGCGAGGGATGCGCCTGCAGGTAGGCCTCGGCCAGCGCGTCGAAGGCCTCGTCGCCCATCGCGCGCGGCAGCACGCCGTGGTTGTCGCGCAGCGCCGCCGCCAGCCGCGCGCGGTAGGCGTTCTGGTAGATGCGCAGCAGCGGCTCGTGCTGCACCGGATCGCGCAGCAATCCTTCGGGAGCCGCCGCGCCGAGCATCGCGGTGTGCAGTTCGCGCTGCTGGCGCATCAGTGCGTTCATGCGGCCACCGCCACCTGCAGCGCCGCGGCTTCCACCGCGCGCGCCTGGTCGAGCTCGGCCACCAGCTCCGCCAGCGGCGGGATGTGGTCGTCGCGCTCGATCATCGCCGGCACGTGGCCGAGCCGCTGCACCGTGTAGCCATAGAGCTCCCACACGGCCGGGCACACCGGGTGGTCGTGCGTGTCGATCAGGTAGCTGCCGTGGTCTTCGTGCCCGGCCAGGTGGATCTGCCGCACGCGCTCGCGCGGCATCGCGTCGATGAAGCGCCGTGCATCGAAGCCGTGGTTCACGCTGCTGACGTGCACGTTGTTGACGTCCAGCAGCAGCTCGCAATCGGCGCGCTGCAGCAGCTCGGCGATGAACTCCCACTCGCTCATCTCGTCGGCCGCGAAGCTGACGTAGCTCGACACGTTCTCCAGCACCAGCCGCCGCCCGAGCACGTCCTGCACCTGGCGCACGCGCGGCACCAGGTGGCGCAGCGCCGCCTCGGTGTACGGCATCGGCATCAGGTCGTGCAGGTTGTGGTGGTCGACACCGGTCCAGCACAGGTGGTCGGACACCCACGCCGGCTCGATGCGCTGCGCCAGCGCCTTCAGGTCGCGCAGGTAGCCGGCGTTCAGCGCGTCGGTGCTGCCGATCGACAGCGAC
This sequence comes from Rhizobacter sp. P3_B12, assembly GCF_056402895.1. NCBI lineage: Bacteria > Pseudomonadati > Pseudomonadota > Betaproteobacteria > Burkholderiales > Sphaerotilaceae > Rhizobacter > Rhizobacter sp. P3_B12. The sequence goes on from NZ_JBFUGN010000031.1 coordinate 8,820, forward strand.
ACGCCGTGCATCGCCATCGGGTGGTCGCGGCGGATGCGGTCGAGGTGGTGCAGCGGCTTGCCGCCGGGCACCATGTAGTTCTCCGAGATCACTTCGAGCCAGTCGACGCGCCGCGCGAGTGCGCGGTCGTCGCTGCAGAAGTCGCGGTAGTGCTCGGTGCGCAGCCCGAGCCCGAAGCCTTGCAGCGCGGTGTTCATGTCCATGCCGGCTTCGGGCGCCAGGTCTTACTTCAGCACCGTGCCACCGGCGCTGGTGCATTCGGCGGCGGTCTTCTTGCCGACCCAGCCCTGGCCCTTGCAGCCGTTCTGGCCCTTGCACTCGCTCTTGGCGGTCTTGCAGTCGGAGGTGCCCTTGCAGCTGTTGACGCCAGCGCACTTGACGCTGCCTTCATCGGCAGCCTGCACGCTGGTGGCAACGGTGCCCAGCGAGAACAGGGCGGCGGCGGTGGTGGCCAGGGCGAGGCCGGACTTCAGGTTCAGCATGATCATTCCTTCAGGTTGATGTGGGATGCAGCCGAGGATGAATCCCTCGCACTGGCCGGACTCTGTCGGCGTCCAGCCCACGTCCTTACACACCTTTCTTCATCGTCGTTCAGCCGCTTCGACTTGCCGGGCGGTACAGATGAACTTCCGGTGGAACGTTGCGTGCTGCGCCTGCGACTCACGGGACCCTGGGAAAAACCCTGGCAACCGGAATGCACAGCATGAACGACCCGATCACCACCAAGCCCTCGTCACGCCTGAGCCTCGCCGTGCGGGGCGCATTGCGGGCGCCCCGCTGGCTGGCCGCTGCCATGAAGCGGATCCAGCGTCCCGCGCCGGGCAAGTCCTCGTTCCATGCCGATCCGCTATCCCGTCTTCAGTCATTGAAGGCAACTCTTGCGAAGAGCGCGACGCCCGAGAGCGACATCAACGACTTCGTCAACGAACACGGACCCCATTTCACGGCGGGCGATGTGAACCGCTTCACCAACGCGCTGCAGCATCCCGGCGGATATGCCATGGCGGTGGACAACCTCATCGCGGCCTACGAACGGGAGCAGGTGCACGGGCCGAAGGTCTGACCGGCCCGCCCAGCCCGGCACGCGTCGGGTGCAACCCTTCGACGGACGGGCCTTCGGCAAGCTCAGCCCCTGCTCAGGGCGAACGGGTGTGTGCTGTTGAGAAATCCGGATTGCATCCGGGCAACTTCAGCACTTCCGCCATCGCCACCGCCGTCGCCTCGACGTTGCCCGAGTTCAACCCCGCCACGCACATGCGCCCCGAGCGCACCAGGTACACCGCGTGGTCCTCGCGCAGCCGGTCGCACTGCTCGGCCGTCAGCCCGGTGTAGCTGAACATCCCGCGTTGGCTCAGGAAGTAGCCGAAGTCGCGGCCCGGCAGCTTGGCGCTCAGCACCGCGTGCAGCTTCTCGCGCATCGCCTTGATGCGCACGCGCATCGCGTCGAGCTCGGCCGCCCACTGTTCGTACAGCGCCGGCGTCTGCAGCACCCGCGCGACGATCTGGCCGCCGTGCGTCGGCGGGCTGCTGTAGTTCCTGCGGATCGTCGCCTTCATCTGGCCCAGCACCAGCGCCGCTTCGGTCGCGTTCGGGCACACCACGCTCAGGCCGCCGCAGCGCTCGCCGTACAGCGAGAAGCTCTTCGAGAACGAGCTCGCGACGAAGAAGCTCAGCCCCGCATCCGCCAGCGCGCGGATCGCGAACGCGTCCTGCGAGATGCCGTCGCCGAAGCCCTGGTAGGCGATGTCCACGTACGGGATCAGCTTGCGCTGCGCCAGCACCGGGATCAGCTCGGCCCATTGCGCCGCGCTCAGGTCGACGCCGGTCGGGTTGTGGCAGCAGGCGTGCAGCAGCACGATGCTCTTCTCCGGCAGCACCGACAGCGCCGCCAGCATCTCGGGGAAGCGCAYGCCGCCGGTGGCCGCGTCGTAGTAGGGGTAGGTGCTGACGGTGAAGCCCGCGCCCTCGAACATCGCGCGGTGGTTGTCCCAGGTCGGGTCGCTGACCCACACGCTGGAATCCGGGAAATAGCGCTTCAGGAAATCGCCGCCCACCTTCAGCCCGCCGGAGCCGCCGAGCGTCTGGATCGTCGCGACCCGACCGCTCGTCACCGCCTCGTGCGTGGCGCCGAACAGCAGGTGCTGCACCGCCTGGCGGTAGTTGGCCGCGCCCTCCATCGGCTGGTACGGGCGCGCGCCGATCGTCTGCAGCATCGCCGATTCGGCCTCGCGCACCGCGCGCATCACCGGCAGCCGGCCGTCGTCGTCGAAGTAGATGCCGATGCTCAGGTTGATCTTGTGCGGCCGGGGGTCGCGGCCGAAGGCCTCGTTGAGGGTCAGGATGGGATCGCCCGCATAGGCGTCGACGTGCTCGAACATGGTGCTGCCTTGGGTGGAGGGGTGAGTCGGTGTCGGATGCAAATTATCCGCGACGCCCTTCAGCCCCCGCCCGGCGCGGCCGATATCCCTYGGGCGAGGCGCCGCCGATGTCCGGCCGGCACACGCACCGCCCCCGCGCAGGGCAGAGACCAGAGAGTTCCCCGAGTGACTGTCAGATCGATCCGCAACAAGGCGCACTGGGCCGCATACGCCACCGTGGTGACGCTGGCGGTCGCCGTCTTCCTGGCCGCCTGGTCGGCCCGGCAGGACCGGCTGTGGGGCGACGTGCAGGAGGCCGCGCACGAAGCGGCACGCGAGGTGGGGCTGTCGACACGCTCGGCGCGCAACAGCGTCTTCATGCTGCAGGGCGTCGCGAACGGCCTGTTCCAGCAGCAGGGCCTCGCGCTGTCGAAGGAGCACGCGGCGGCGCTCGCCGAGCGGCTGGACATCCCCGGCACCACGGTGCTGCTGCCGATCACGCGTCCCGCGCATCACATCGCGCGTGCCTCGGGCAACAACCATGCCGACTCGCCAGCCTTCAGTCTCGCCGGCCCGCCCCCGGCGCAGGGCAGCGAGAAGGGCCGCGAGATCGAGATCGCGCTCGCGCTCGGGCCGGCGCTGATCCAGGCCAAGACCACGCAGGCCGCCGCCGCCGCGGTGTACTACCTGTCGGGCCAGGGCTTCCAACTGATCTTTCCGCCGGCCTCGGACGACCTGCAGTTGTTCACGCCCGACATGCTGCGCCGCGAGCCCTACCGCGACGGCCTCGTCGAGGGCAACCCCGGCCGGGCGCCGGTCTGGTCGGCCTCGTACGACGATCCCAAGGGCAACGGGCTGATCAGCACGCTGGCGATCCCGATCGACGATGCCGACGGCCACTACCGGGCCATCGCGGCGATGGATTTCCAGCTCGACAGCCTGTCGCAGTACGTGCGCCGGCCGGCGCTCGGCATCGCGACCGCCTTCATCCTCGATGGCCATGACCGCGTGATCGCGCACCCGACCTTGGTCGGCGGCGCCTCCGACAAGGCGCCGACGCTGCAGCAGGTCGCGCAGCGCGCCGGCACCTCGGGCGACTGGAGCGCGCTGCGCACCGCGCCGGCCAACAACCGGCAGGAACTCGCCGCCGACTGGGCGCTGGTCTACGACATCGAATCCACGCCGTGGCGCTATGCGATCGTGGTCGACCGCGCGCAGCTGCGCTGGGCCGCGCTGCGCACGATGCCGCTGGAGGCCGGCGCGCTCGCCGCGCTGCTGCTGTTGCTGGGCTACGCCGAGAAACGCCGCCGCGAGGCGCTGGTGTCGCTGCGCCGCAAGGCGGCCGAGGACGTGCTGCAGGCCGCGCCTGCACCGGTGGCGGTGCTGCGCCAGGCCGACCTGTCGATCATGATGGCCAATGCGGCACTGCTGCGGCTGTTCGGCGACGACGGCACCGGCGACGCGGCCAGCGCCCGCCAGAGCGCGCACGAGCAGTTGCACGACCTGATCAAGAGCCTGTCGTCGCAGGCGCAGATCGATGCCGGCCGCGTCAGCGAGATGTGCCTGCAGCGCGGCGACAACACGCCGTTCTGGGTGCTGGTGCGCTGCGTGCCGCTGGTGCACGAGGACGAACCCGGCTGGCTGTGCAGCCTGACCGAGGTGACGGCGCTGAAGCAGGCGCAGGACCAGCTCGAGACGCTGGCCACCACCGATCCGCTGACCGGCGCGCTGAACCGCCGTGCGATCGCCGCGCGCGGCGGCGCCGAGCTGAAGCGCGTCGACCGCAGCGCCGCGAGCTTCTCGGTGCTGCTGCTGGACATCGACCATTTCAAGCGCGTCAACGACGAGCACGGCCACCCGGCCGGCGACCGCGTGCTGCAGGCGGTGGCGCGGGCCTGCCAGGGCGCGCTGCGCGAGCTCGACGTGTTCGGCCGCTGGGGCGGCGAGGAGTTCGTCGCGCTGCTGCCCGACACCGGCCACGACGGCGCGGTGACCGCGGCCGAGCGGCTGCGCAGTGCGATCGAGAACCTGTGCGTCGAGGACGACGCGGGCCGGCCGATCCGCCCGACCGTCAGCATCGGCGTGGCGGTCGCGCAGCCGGCCGGCGATTCGCTGGAGGCGCTGCTGTCGCGCGCCGACACCGCGCTCTACGTCGCGAAGGCGGCCGGCCGCAACCGCGTGTGCGTGGCGCCCGCGGGCAACGCGCCGGCCGAGGTGGTTCAGGCCGCAGTCGTTCAGGCCGAGAGTGCGGCCTCGATGTCGGCCGACAGCGATTCCGGCGTGTCGGTCGGCGCATAGCGCTTGATCACCTGGCCGTCCTTGCCGACCAGGAACTTCGTGAAGTTCCACTTGATCGCCTTGGTGCCGAGGATGCCCGGGGCTTCGGCGGTCAGCCACTTGTAGAGCGGGTGGGCATCGCTGCCGTTCACGTCGGTCTTGGCCATCATCGGGAAGCTGACGCCGTAGTTCAGCTGGCAGAACGACGAGATCTCGTCGTTGCTGCCGGGATCCTGGTGGCCGAACTGGTTGCTCGGGAAGCCGACGACGACGAGTCCCTTGTCGGTGTATTTCTTCCACAGCGCCTCCAGCCCGGCGAACTGCGGCGTGAAGCCGCAGGCGCTGGCGGTGTTGACGATCAGCAGCACCTTGCCGCGCTGGGCCGCCAGCGGCGCCGGCTTGCCGTCGATCGTGGTGGCTTCGAAGTCGTAGGCCGTGGTCATGGTGGTTCCCTTCAGTTGGAGAATGCGGCGATGCCCGTCTGGGCGCGGCCGAGGATCAGCGCGTGCACATCATGCGTGCCCTCGTAGGTGTTGACCACCTCCAGGTTCACCAGGTGCCGCGCGACGCCGAACTCGTCGCTGATGCCGTTGCCGCCCATCATGTCGCGCGCCAGCCGGGCGATGTCCAGGCTCTTGCCGCAGGAGTTGCGCTTCATGATCGACGTGATCTCGACCGCGGCCGTGCCCTCGTCCTTCATGCGGCCGAGCCGCAGGCAGCCCTGCAGGCCGAGCGTGATCTCGGTCTGCATGTCGGCCAGCTTCTTCTGCACCAGCTGGTTGGYCGCGAGCGGCCGGCCGAACTGCTTGCGGTCGAGCACGTACTGGCGCGCGCGGTGCCAGCAGTCCTCGGCCGCGCCGAGCGCGCCCCAGGCGATGCCGTAGCGCGCGCTGTTCAGGCAGGTGAACGGGCCCTTCAGGCCGCGCACCTCGGGGAACGCGTTCTCCTCGGGGCAGAACACGTTGTCCATCACGATCTCGCCGGTGACACTGGCACGCAGGCCCACCTTGCCGTGCACCGCCGGCGCGCTCAGGCCCTTCCAGCCCTTTTCCAGCACGAAGCCGCGGATCGCGCCGCTGTCGTCCTTGGCCCAGACCACGAACACGTCGGCGATCGGGCTGTTGGTGATCCACATCTTCGCGCCCGACAGGCTGTAGCCGCCGTCGACCTTGCGCGCCCGCGTGACCATGCTGCCGGGGTCGGAGCCGTGGTCCGGCTCGGTCAGGCCGAAGCAGCCGATCCACTCGCCGCGCGCGAGCTTCGGCAGGTACTTCTGCTTGGTCGCCTCGTTGCCGAACTCGTGGATCGGCACCATCACCAGCGACGACTGCACGCTCATCATCGAGCGGTAGCCGGAGTCGACACGCTCGACCTCGCGCGCCACCAGCCCGTAGCAGACGTAGTTCAGGGCGGCGCCGCCGTAGGCCTCGGGGATGGTCGGGCCGAGCAGGCCGAGCTCGCCCATCTCGCGGAAGATCTCGACATCGGTCTTCTCATGGCGGAAGGCCTCGAGCACGCGCGGCGCGAGGCGCCCCTGCGCGTAGTCGCGGGCGGCGTCGCGCACCTGGCGCTCATCGCTCTCGAGCTGCTGGTCGAGCAGCAGCGGGTCGTCCCACTGGAAGGCTGCTTTGGGCGTGGACATGGCGGAATCTCCGGGAGGGGGTTTCGGGTCGATGGCGCAGGGTAACGCTTGTCGCGCGTTTGTCGGCGTCCTCAGGCTTCATCCGCCAGCAGCGACAGCCCGAGCAGCGCACGCCGCTTCAGCCACGGGCTCGGGCGGTAGCGCGGATCGCCGTAGAAGGCGTGCATGCGTTCGAGGATCGTGAGCACCGTGCGCGCGCCGAGCCGGTCGCCCCAGGCGAGCGGTGGCAGCGGGTAGTTCAGGCCGAGCTTGACGGCGAGGTCGATGTCGGCCGGCGTCGCGATGCGCTGCTGCGCGATGTCGCAGGCGATGTTGACGATGGTCGCGACGACGCGCTGCGCGACCAGCCCCGCGCTGTCGCGGATCACGGTGACCGGCACGCCGTCGGCCGCGAACAGGCCGTGCGCCGCCTCGCGCCAGGCGGCGGTGGTGGCCGGCGTGGTCATCACGACGCGGCGGCGCGACAGGTCGAACAGCGTCTCCACCGCCACCGTGCGCTGCGCATCGAGGCCGAGGCGCTGCACGCAGGTCGTCGCATCGTCGCCGACCGGTGCGACGACGCACAGGCTCTCGGCACGCGGCGCGGCGCCGTCGTCGAGCGGCACGCCGAGCGTGGCCACCAGCGTGCGCAATGCAGCCGGCGCATCGGGCGCGAGCCACACCGACGCCGGCCGCGCGGCCGGTGCCGCCGCCTCGGCGATCGCCTGCTTCTGCCCGCCGTCGTAACGGTAGAAGCCGCGCCCGGCCTTGCGCCCGACCAGGCCGGCGGYGAGCATCTGGCGCGTCAGCGGCTGCGGCCGGTAGCGCGGCTCGTCGTAGTACTGGCGGTAGATGGATTCCATCACCGGGTGCGACACGTCGAGCGCGGTGATGTCCATCAGCTCGAACGGGCCGACGATGAAGCCGGCCACGTCGCGCAGCACGCGGTCGACGGCGTGGAACTCGGCCACGCCCTCGGCGAGGATGCGCAAGCCCTCGGTGCCGAAGCCGCGTCCGGCGTGGTTGACGATGAAGCCCGGCGTGTCCTTCGCGCGCACCGCGGTGTGGCCCAGGCGCCGGCCGAGCGCCAGCAGGTTCAGCGTGACGGCCGGGTCGGTCAGCAACCCGTCGACCGCCTCGACCACCTTCATCACCGGCACCGGGTTGAAGAAGTGGAAGCCGGCCACCCGCGCCGGCAGCCGCAATGCGGCCGCGATCGCGGTGACCGACAGCGACGAGGTGTTGCTCGCGAGCACGCAGTCGTCGCGCACCAGCGCCTCGAGCTGGGCGAACAGCGCCTGCTTGGCGCCGAGGTCCTCGACGATCGCCTCGATGACGACATCGCAGTCGCGCAGCGCCTCGAGCGTGGCGACCGGCGCGAAGCGCGCGGTGGCGGCTGCCGCCTGTTCGGCGCTCAGCTTGCCGCGTTCGTGCAGCGTGCGCAGCGTGATGGCGAGCTTTTCGCAGCCCGCCGCCGCGCCGCCCTCGCGCGCATCGAAGACCCGCACCGCGAGCCCGGCCTGCGCCGCGATCTGCACGATGCCCATGCCCATCACGCCGGCGCCGACCACGCCGAGGGTCAGCGGGGCGGTGGCGAAACGAGGTTGTTCATCCGGGGGATCGGTCTGCATTGCGGAACACCGTTCTTCGAGCTCGAGACAGCCGGCGATTGTTCTCGGCGCCGTCTTCGACTGTCAATCAAGGTCTCCTCGCGGAAATCGCTCATTGCCAATCTTCCTTGAACATTGACAATTCACGATATTTACTTGATATTGTATTTTGGCGATATTCAATTTTTATCGCTGATCGGACATACCCATGGATTTGCAGGTTGCCACCATCGCCCAACTCTCACCGCATCTTCGCGCCTTGCGCAAGGCGCGCAAGCTGACGCAGGCAGACCTCGGTCGGCTCCTCGGCGTCAAGCAATCCCGCATCGCTGACATCGAGGGCGACCCGGGCTCCGTGAGCGTGTCGCAGCTGCACAAGATGCTCTCGGCGCTCGGCGCGCAGATGCTCTTGCGGGAATCCGATGGAGGCGGCTGGGTCCCCACCGGCAAGGGCCCGGCCACCCAGCCCCTTTCCCGGATTCGTGCAGCGAAGAAGTCCACCGGAAGCTGGTGATGGGCCAACTCACCGTCTGGATGAATGGCGAGTTGGTGGGCACCTGGTCCGACGAGCACTCGCACTCGTTCGAGTACGCATCGAGCTGGCTCGCCTCCGAGCGCGCACGCCCGCTGTCCTTGTCGCTGCCGCTCACCTCCACGGGGCATCTGCGCGGAGCAGTGGTCGAGAACTACTTCGACAACCTGCTGCCGGACAACGATGACATCCGGCGGCGCATCCGAAGCCGGTACGGCACGCGTTCCACAGATGCCTTCGACCTGCTTGCAGCCATCGGGCGCGATTGTGTGGGTGCAGCTCAATTGCTCCCAGTGGGCCAGGAGCCTCACGACATCCGCCGGGTCGAGTACGAACGCCTCACCGATCGCGACATCGAGCGCATCTTGCGCGAGGTGCCCGTGACGCCGGCCTTCGCGGCAGCCCGACCCACGGACGACTTCCGCATTTCCATTGCCGGCGCGCAGGAGAAGACCGCGCTGCTCAAGCACCGGGGAAGCTGGTGCCGGCCTCTGAATGCCACGCCGACCACTCACATCTTCAAGCTCCCATTGGGCAAGGTGACGAAGTACGACGCGGACTTCAGCGCCTCGGTGGAGAACGAATGGTTGTGCGCCCAGATCCTTCGCGAGCTCGGCCTCGACGTGGCCACCACCGAGATGGCCCACTTCGGTGAACAGCGCGCCCTCGTCGTGGAGCGATTCGACCGCCAGTGGACCGACGACCCCGACGCGTACCTGCTTCGGCTTCCGCAGGAAGACCTGTGCCAGGCCGCCGGCAAGCCTCCCGCAGCCAAATATGAGAAGGACGGTGGCCCGGGCATTCGGGAATGCCTTGAGGTACTGGGCAACAGCGAGGCGCCGTGGCTCGCGCGCCTCGAGTTCACGTTGGCTCAGCTTGCTTTCTGGCTGCTGGCGGCACCCGACGGCCATGCGAAGAACTTTTCCATCTTCATACACCAAGGTGGCGCCTACTCGTTGACACCGCTCTACGACGTCTTGTCGGCCTGGCCCATCATCGGCAAGGGCGCGCGTCAACTGCCGTACCAGGATGCCGGGCTCGCGATGGCGCTGCGTTCCAGGAACGCAC
>NZ_JBFUGN010000032.1:0-18241 GCF_056402895.1 Rhizobacter sp. P3_B12
GGGCAACCTGGAGCGCTGGCTCGCCAACCGCGAGTTCGTCGCGACTGAGAGCTTCACCGTCGCCGACATCCTGATGACGCACGTGCTCTCGTCGGGCATCAAGGACGAGTCATTGATCGCGCCGTATCCGAAGCTCGTGTCGTACCGCGACCGGTGCATGGCCCGGCCCGCGTGGCAACGCACCTTCGCGGCTTACTGCGAGCGGGTAGAGGCAGCCTAAAGTCCTCTACGCCAGTGCTCGCCATGTCTGCCGATCCCGGTGCCCCCGCAAGTAGCGGAATTCCCCGGGCCTGAACTCCACGACAAGGTACCCGGGCCGCATCCAATACCCCTTCGCAGGGCTGATGACAGCCGCGAAGTTCTTGTCGACGAACTCGTGCCCAGGCAATTCGGCGCCGACGAAGGCGCGCTTGCCCGGCATCGACTTGGCAAGTTCCCAGTGATGGATCTCGAACACCGCGCGTGCGATGTCATCCGCTATGCCGACCGCCAGTGCCGTTGCGGCATTGCGGAACTCCGGCCCCACGGTCCATGCCTCGCGCGTTATCTCATAGAGCGACGGTGGCGGCGTGCGCTTCAGACTCTTTGGGATCGGGAAGACAAACACCATGCTGTAGTTCGACTGCGGGGCCACCGCCCGAGCCGCCATGTCGGCAACGTCCCGCGGCGTCAACCAGCCCAGCGATGTCCATTCACGCTTCATATTCGTGAGCGCTCCGCCACCCACCGACTGTCCCGGCAGGCTCTGCATCACGTCGATCAAGGCCGCTTCGACATGCCGTGCCTCTTCGGGCCCCATGCCCCAGCGCACGATCGCCCACTCCACTGCCCGGCCTGCGCGCCAGATGTCGATGATGCGAAGGTGCTTGGCGCCGTGCAGCGTCGTGATGTCGACTGCCAGCAACTTCTCCGCTTCTTCGAAGTGATCGAGCACGCGCCGATTTCCTTCGCCTGAGCCGCCTGCCTTGCCGACGTAGAACACCTGACCGTCGCGCGGGTCGCGCAGCACGTAGACGTAGCACTTCAGCTGCGGCCTGAGCAATGCATCGAAATCGATCCGATCATTGCAGCGGCGGACTTGCGGTTCGATGTCCATCTGACTCTCCCCTGATGTCACTCCAGCGCGTACGCCCACGCCACATCGGATACCTTGCCCGCGATCACCGAGAACACCAATCGGTCGTGCTGCCCGCGCCATTGGTAGACCCACAGCTGTCGCGCCGTCGCCACCAATGGTGCCCCCTCCGCCCGCGCCTCCATCAACCGCAGCACCCCTTCGCACTCCGCCGACGGGCAATTCACCCGCGCATCCGGCTCCCCCATCCGCTCCCGCACCCGCTCCACCGGCGTTCCCGCTGCTGACAACCCAGCAGCCAGGCATTGCATCAGCTGATGCTTGCGCCCCTGCCAGCGGTCCACATCCGCTGCCCAGCTTCCACCATCAAAGTGCCCGCGCACTGTTCGCAATGCAGCAAATTCCTTCGCCCATTGCGCATCGTTGCCTTCGCACGCACGCGAATTACCGCAACACGCGGCCATTGCCAACACCCAATAAATAACCTTGTTCATCTTGTTACTCCCCTCGCAGAACAGGGAGAAGTCCCCCAGAATCATTCGGCGCTCCGATGGGTGATCCCCAGCCGAGAGCGTGCGCCGATCCAGCCCACGCAGCTGGGCTGGTACCGTAAACCACAAGGGAGCTTTCCATGACCAACGTACGTCCGCAATCGCGGGCGGCACTTGCCGCGTTGTTCCTTGCAGTTTCCGCAGTACCGTCAGCTTTCTCTCAATCGTCATCCCCGCAGTCCTCGTCCCCTGCACGCCTTCCCGGGCAAGTTGCACCGCAGGATTCCGCCACCGAAATGCGCCTGCTGCGACAGCAGGAAAAGCAGCGCACCAACATCTACAAGGCCTTCTACCCCGACGCAGCCATGCTGCGCAAGGCCGCCGTCACCTTCCACGCCAACCTGCTCGAATCCAACTACGAGCAAGGCTTCCTCGTCCTCGAGCTCGAAACCGCCGACATCGCCGCACTGCGCAGCTTCGGCTTCCGCATCGAGAACGCGCCCGAGTTCATCCAGCGCCGCGACGATTTCCTGGCCGCCATCCAGGCCGCCGCCGACGCCAAGAGCCGCACCACGGCCCCAGGCGCGTCGACAGACAGCACCGGCATCACCGGCGCCGCCGCGGCCGATGCCACCATCCAGGCCATCCCCGGCTACAGCTGCTACGAGACGGTGGAGGAAACCTTCACCGCCGCGTCGGCCTTCACCACCACCTACCCGACGCTCGCAAGCTGGATCGACATCGGCGACTCCTGGCAGAAGACCGTCGGCTCCGGCGGCTACGACATGCGGGTGCTGAAGATCACCAACAGCGCCGTCGGCGGCACCAAGCCCAAGCTGTTCGTCAACAGCGCCATCCACGCCCGCGAATACACCACCGCGCCGCTCAACCTCGAGTTCGCGCGCTGGCTGCTCAACGGCTACGGCACCGATCCCGATGCCACCTGGATCGTCGACCACCACGAGGTGCACCTGCTGCTGCAGACCAACCCCGATGGCCGCAAGAAGGCCGAGGGCGGGCTCTCATGGCGCAAGAACACCAACACCGCCTACTGCGGCGCCACCAGCAACACGCGCGGTGCCGACCTGAACAGAAACTTCACGTTCGGCTGGAACAGCACCGGTGGCTCGGGCTCCAGCGGCAGCCAGTGCGACCTCACCTACCGCGGCCCCACGGCCGGCTCCGAGCCCGAGACGCAGGCGGTGCAGAACTACATCCGCAGCATCTACCCCGATCGCCGCGGCCCGAACCCGGGTGATGGCGCACCGGTCGACACGTCGGGCATCCACATCGACGTGCACAGCTACAGCCAGCTGGTGCTGTGGCCCTGGGGCACCACGAGCACGCCGACGGCCAACGCCACCGCGCTGCAGACGCTGGGCCGCCGCCTCGCGTACTTCAACGGCTACACGCCCGAGCAGTCGATCGGCCTCTACGCCACCGACGGCACCAGTGACGGCCCGAGCTACGGCGAGCTCGGCGTGGCGGCCTACACGATCGAGCTGGGCTCCAGCTTCTTCGAGAGCTGCACCACGTACAACAGCACGACCAAGCCGAAGAACCTGCCGGCGCTGATCTATGCCGCCAAGGTGGTGCGCGCGCCGTACCAGACGCCGGCCGGCGCCGACGTGACCACGGTGACGCTCGGCAGCGATGCCAGCGGCGGCGGTGTGCTCGCCGGCACGCCGGTGGCGCTGACGGCCTCGGCCACCGACACGCGCTTCAACCAGAGCAATGGCACCGAGACCGTGCTCAACGTGACCGGCGCCGAGGCCTACATCGACACGCCGCCCTGGGTGTCGGGTGCGGTCGCGATCCCGCTCACGCCCACCGACGGCAGCTTCAACCAGACCACCGAGTCGCTCAGCGGTACGCTGAGCACCACCGGCCTGGCGCTGGGCAAGCACCTGGTGTTCGTGCGCGCCAAGGTGTCATCGGGCCAATGGGGGCCGGTGACGGCGCAGTTCCTGAAGATCGCGAGCGTGGTCACGCCGGGCAACAACGAGACCGAGCCGAACGACAACATCGGCACCGCCAACACGGTGGCCGCGGCCGGCACGTGGAACGGCGCGATCGGTGCGTCGACCGACGGCGACTACTTCCTCGTGAACCTGCCGGCCGGCAAGACGCTGACCGCCACGCTGACGCCCAACGCGTCGAGCGACTACGACCTCTACATCTACAACTCGTCGGGCACGCAATTGGCTGCGAGCGAGAAGGGGTCGGGCGCCGTCGATGCAGCGAGCGTCAGCAACACCGGCACCGCGGCGTCGGCGCGCTATGTGCGCGTGAAGTTCTACAGCGGCGGCACCGGCGCGACCAACGGGAAGTACACGCTGGGCTTCGGCTGGTGAGTCTCTGAGGGAATGGGTGCGCCGCTGACATCGGCGCACCCGTTGCATCCTTCCAGCCTCGTTCAGGGAAGGGCGTAGTACTCCCCTGCGAAGTCGAGGTCGATCAAGTCCTGTGGGGACGAGAGAAAGGGATTGCCGTGTGCGGCCGCATCGGCCAGGCAGCCGGCCAGAAACTGCCGATCGCGCGGGACGTCGAGAGGCAGCGACGGGTCAAGTGAAGCGCGCCCCACGAGCGGACCGAGCTGCTCCGCGATGCGCTGATCGAACAAGTCAGCCAGCGGATCGATCGGCTGCACCGGATGCTGCTGCGCCAGCCGGGCCAGCACCGGCTCGAGCCAGCGATCGAGCGTATTGCGCAGCGGAAGCACGTGCACCGCCAACCGGTAGAGGAAACCCAGCGCGGCGTAAAGATCGCCCTCATAAGCATGGCCGTTGTTCACGCCATGGCTGAGGTGGGTCATGCCGCACCACAGCGCACCGTCAATCGGCCCGGTCCAGTCCTGGCGCACCAACTCGAAGTACTTCAGGTAGCGCGGATCCACCGTACCGCACCACGCCGCCTGCAGCACCTGCCTCGGCTCGGCTCGGTTGTGCAGGCCGTCGAAGCGCCACACCAGCCATTCATAGAGGCCGACGGCCAAGGCCATGCGTGCGCGGATCGACAGCAGCGCTGCCGCATCGAGCAGCGCCGTGTCGTCGGCACGAAAGTCGGCATCGGCACGGGCATCGTCCCAGATGAAGCGCAGGCTGTGCCGGGACGATTCGTCCAGCGCGATCCAGTCTGGCCGGTTCAAGAGACGCCCGGATATGGGTTGGCCACGCCATCGGCCTGCAGCTCAGCCGCCGACCTGAGGTAGGGATTGCGTTGCGGTGACAGCGTTGCAATGAACGAGCCGGCGCCAGCGGGGCGGAAGAAGTCGACGCCAGCGGGCGGCTGGGCCGACACCGGCAACGCGACATCCGGGTGCTGCTGCTGCAGCCGCCTCAAGGTCTCGGGCAACCAGGCCTTGAACGCCGGCGAACGGCCGCACACATGCTCTACCAGCATGCACACGCCAATGCTGGTGTCGAAGAAGATGGTGTTGTCATCCGGCACGATGCCGTACTCGAAGCAGTCGCCCATCATCGCGGCCGAGGTCCACAGCGGCCCCGTCAGCACGAAGCGCGCATCGACATCGGGTTCATCGGGCTCCGGCAGATTCGCATAGCGTGCATCGATCATCGCGGCCCAGGAGGCCTCGATGCGCTGCAGTGAGTCCGAAACGTCGATATGCCGTGACAGGCGCACGGCCACCCACTCGGTCGCGGCGATCACCAGCCCGTACGACGCCTTGGTGCTGATGGCGCGGATGGCCTCGGCGAGCTTGGGCTTGCTCTCGGAGCGAGCGCCCTGGAATCTGTTGCCGATGCTCACGTCCCATTTGTAGTCGAGCGGGAGCTGATCGATACCGGTTTGCAGCAGGTGGTCTGGGAGGTTCATGGCATTCACGCGATCAGGATTCTTCGAGGTGGTACGCCCGGCGGCACATCCATTCTTCCGCCGGTCGGCCTGCCATCGACCAACTTGGCCAGGCGACGGTGGCCACCTGCCTTGTCGCAGTCGGTCTTGCGCATCACCACCGGCTCGTTCTTGTAGTCGCAGATGTGGATGTCGATGCCGCACTCGTTGGCCGCGTGGCACAGCATTTTGTAGCAGTCCGAGCACGGCATCCCCGAGTACTCGATGCCGCCGTTGCCCTGCGAGCGCCAGTCAATGCTCAGCAGCACCTTGCCGCCGCGCAGGGTGCCTTTGGTGACCGCGTTGGTGAGCTCATTGAATATCTTGCACTCCGCATGCGCCCCCTTGCCGCCACCCGGGTGGACGTACTCATCGCAGAGCGCACCGGCCTTCTGCTTGGCCGCAGCATGCTCCGGACTCTCGCTCTCGCGGATCTCCTGGTTGAGGCCATTGCGTTGCTCGCTGGTCCCCCCCAGTCCGGTCTGGTGCAGGTAGGTGTCCGACAGCTTGTTGCTGGTGTAGGTGCTGGTGCCTGAGGCACCCGGCACCGTGCTGTGAGCCGACGAATAGGTCATGCCGGAGCCGCTGGCCATCTCCCACGGCGTCTTCTTCGGCTTGCTGCCGTCCGCCTTGGGCTTGCTGACGCGTGGGGGGCTGGTTGCGATGAAATGGGCCCGCTCGTCGAGATTGCGCTTCTGGAGCTCGCTGCAAGTGGGGACCGGCGCAGCCAAGGCTGGGGCGCCCCCATAGAGGATCATGGACATGCTCATCGCTCGGGCTCCCTCATCGATTGTTGCTGGTGGACAGATCGAGCAGGCGCGCGGCGTTCTTGCCCTCGATCTTGACGTCGAACGACCAAGCCTGGGAGATCGTCTTGCCCTGCAGGCAGTGATCGGTCACGCTCATGCCGAAGGAGCGCGTCGCCGCCTCGTCGCCGCTGCACTTCGCATAGTTGGACGTGCTCTTCAATCCGACCTGTCCGCCCTTGATCTTGACCGAGCGCGATCCCTGCGAGGTGTCGCTGGCTTGCGCGAAGTTGGGGTAGGGGATCGGGATCGGACCCGCCGGAGGGCCGGGCGGTGACAGGCAGACATCGGGCATGGCACCCGAGACATGCGTGTCGTCCTTCTCCGCGGAAATCTCTCGCCCGTTGGCGAAAACATTCGCACTCATGCTGGCTCGCTCCTGTCTCTTTGCTGCGTTCCGGTTTCCTGCATCACGCCGCTCGCACGACCAGTGCGGCTCGCTCGCCTGTGTCGCTGCCGACGTGGCACAGCGCGCGCCCCCCCGGGGCATAGCCCTCTCGCATCGCGTGGGCCGCCCAGGCAAGCAGGCACGGCAGGATGGCCGCACCGACTTCGCCCAGATGCTCGATCGGGTGCCACATCGGGAGCGGCTGGGCCCGTTCGCTGCGGTCCAGGCGCATCGCGACGAGCAGCGCTTCCTTGAACTTGTAGTGCTCGCCGGACAGGTCGCTCAGGCGGAACGCCATGTCGCCCATCGTCGCGCCGGCACTGGACATGGCCTGGCGCACCGCCTGCGCCAGGCCCTGGCCGCGCAGCGGCGAGGTGCTCTCGATGGTGGCCGCCTCCACGGCCTGGCCGCCGCTCGCGACATACGGCTCTGCGGCACCGGCGGTATGTGCGGACACCAGTACCGCCGCCCCGGCCTCGCCCGGCAGGAAGCCGTTCGAGTTGCCGGTGCACAACAAGCGGCGCTGTTGATCGTAGGCCCGCAGCGTTTCGCGATCGATGTAGCTGTCGACCCCCGCCACCAGCACGTGGCTCGCGCGCCCGCCCGAGATCAGCTCGCGCGCATGCGCGAGGGCCTGCGCGCAGCCGGTCTGGCCGGCAGCGAAGGTTCGCGAATCGGGGTGCAGGCGGGTCTCGAGGCGTTCCGCCAGCGCCGCCAGCAGTTGCGTCTCGATCTGCGCCGCGCGCCCGGGTCGCGAGGGGTGCGACACCCCGACCAGAAGGGGAATCTCGGCCAGCCCGCCGGCGCCGCTCCCTTGCAGGCACTCGTGGATGGCCGGGCTCAGCAGGTCGGCCAGCAGCGCCACGCCGCCCCAGCGTTGCGGCAGATCGACGCGCGCACACCGGTAGGGCTCTCCGCCTTCGAGGTCGGCCCACGCCTGCGTGCGCACACCGCTGATCCCCGCCCGCAAGGCCGCCAGCGTCGACGGCGCGTTGTAGCCAAGCGCAGTGACCAGCCCGGAGGCCCGCAGCGACAGTTGCAGGTTCATCGGCGCGCCCTCGCACGCTTGGCGGCCACGGCATCCGCCAGGCTGCGGTGGTAGGTCTTGTCCGGGAAGCGCCGCGCGCGATGCCAGGCTTGCGTCATCTCGCCAATGATGGTTTCCTTCACGTCGAACACGCTTTTGCCGAGGGCGATGCTCGCACGCCAGGTCAGCGTGAAGCGCTCCTCGTCGGGTTCGAGCACGATGGTGTCGAGCACCGCGTCGCGCGTGACGTCGCGGCCGCGATGCGGAACGAAGGTGACCGGCACGGCCAGCCGCGGCAGCTGGAATGCGCGCAGGCCGTCCGCAGTGAGGTGCTGCAGCACGACCTCCTCGCCACCCTGCGGATGTGCAATGACCTGGTCTGCGGGCGCGGCCTGAAAGTAGCGTTCGTCGAAGTCATCCGGCCAGAACGGTGCCTGCTCGTCGAGCCAGCGATCGTCATAAGTGCCGGCGTAGCGGTGGCGCGGCGCCCAGTGGCGGCCGATCGGCGTGAGTGCCATCGGCCGGTAGTCGCCGTCATGCTGCGACACCGGGCGGGTGGTCTCCTCGGTATTGGGCAGGGGTTGGCCGTCGATGTGGTCGGTGTGCCGCCAATAACCGCGGCCCGCCGGGTTGGCGATGAACGTGTCGACCCGCCCGGTGCGCGCCAGGGTCGTGTTGTCGATGCCGCCGAAGGCCCGCTCGTAGCCCACCGACATCGCCGAGAAGGGCACGGCTTCACTCGCGCTGACGACGCCCAGCAGGCTCTTGCGCCATTGCCGGTCGCCGACGACGGTGAATTGCTTGCTCATCGTTCCCACGCGCAGGCCGGCCACCAGGCGCCTGGCCATGCCGCCGCCCGGTGCGCGGGCATGGCCGAGCAGCAACACGTCGCAGGCCGGCTTCATGTGTGCAAAGTCGGTCTCGCGCAGCGGCGCGCTGAGGCCGGGCTCGTCGACGAACTCGTCGGCACGCACGAGCGGTTGCTGCTCGTCATGAACCGTCGCCCCCTCACCCTGCCGGCTCGGCATCCGGAACGTGGCCTTCACGATCGCAACCAGCAACTCCCGGCCATCGCGCTGGAAGCCCATGGTCCAGGTGGCAGGGAACGCCGTCACATTGGTGAACTTCATGCGGCGAGCCGCCGGTGTTGCCAGTCGGCACGCGCGGTCACGGGGAACACGGCGGTGCCCCGGCGCAGCCGGGCGGCTTCGAGCGCCGCACTGCGGCGCTGCAGCTGGGTTCCGTCGCGAAGCAGCTGCACGGCGGCCTCTTCGCTGACGGGGCGCCCCCCGAGGTGCCGGACACCCGCACGGAACCGCCCCGACTCGACCCGCCACCAGCGGCGCAACGCATCGGCACTGGCCCACCAGGCATCGGCATCGTCCGCGTGTTCCTCTTCCGACGTGGGCGCGTCGCGCCGCAACAGAGGGTCTTCCAGGTCGACGCCGGTGATCATCGCCAGCGCTTGCGCCGCGGCACGCGCCAACGCGTCTTCGTCGCAGAGCTGAAGCAGCCAGGGCACGGTGGCCGGGTCCCCGTGGGCGCCTGCAGCGACGATGGCCTGTCGCTGAGTCCCGCTGTCGCTCGCCAGGCGGCGGATCAATTCGCGAGCCCACCCGGCACGGCCGGCACGCATCGAGACTTCCAGGGCCGGACCAGGCACATGCGCCTCGATGCCGGCCTCGAAAGCGCGCTCGGCCGCATCTTCGTCGCCGCCCAGTGCACGTGACCACGCGGTCCAGAAACGACAGGCGGCGTCCGGGTCCGCGGCCGACGTCTCGATCCGGGCCTGGAACTCGACCAGGCCCAATTCGCCGACCGCACGCAACGCGTGGGCGCGCAGGCCCGCATGCGGATCGTCGAGCGCCGCGACGAGTTGCTGCCGCACGACCGCGCGTTGAGCCACCCGCGCCGCCAGGGCGATGGCGCGATGCGCGGCCACCGGCGACAACGCGATGCGATCCAGCAGCGACTCGAGCGCCACCGGGTCGAGCCACGACAGCGCCGCAACGAACGGCTGCGCCCAGGCTGGATCGCTGCTGGCGATCGACAGCGTGTGTGCCATGGCGTCGGGATCCTGGCGGCCGAAAGCGAGATGCGTTGCGACGAACAGCGTGCCGGCATCGAGATCGCCCAGCGCGTGCAGTGCCAGTTGTTGTCCGGTCGCGCCAGCGACGTGCAAGCCCTGCAGGTGTGCCAGCACGCGCTCGTCGAGTTGGGCCAACTGCCCGAAGCGGTAGTGCGGGCCCAGGGCTGCACGTTCGCGCGCCCGCCAGAGAAATGCAGCTTCGTCGGCGTGCTCCGCGAGCACGGGCGCATTCTGCAGGGACGAAACCTCTGCCGGGCTGAAGCCGTTGCGCATGGCGCCTGTCAGTTCAGCTGCACCGACCCACCCTGCACCTTGTTGGCGCCGGCAGCGCGCGTGACGATGGTCTCGCCGTGCAGTTCAACGCGGYCGTCCTGGCGCAAAGTGAGGTGGGACTTGCCGCAGCGCAAGACCAGTTCGGTGTCGGCATCCAGCAGCACGCGTCCGCCGTCGTACCTGACTTCGAGGGCGGGTGGCCTCTGCGACACGCCATCGGCGCGCGGTTCGCGCAGCACCCCCATCACGATCGGGCGCGTGCGATCGCCTTGCTCGAACATCAGCAGCACGCTGCCGCCGACGTGGTTGTGGTGCAGGTCGACGATGCTACGCGCCGGCATGGCTGCCTGGGCCTGCGCATCGGCCAGTGCCACCAGGGGCACCTGCCCTGCGTCGATCAGACCCAACAGACGACCCACGACCACGCCGTGGTAGTCAATGGGCTGAGCAGCGGCAGGCTCACGCACCAGCAGGCGCATCAGGGCATCCGAGCTGTCCGTGGGCGGTGCAGGATGTTCAACCGCGGTCCCGCCCACCGACGCGGCAGTTCGGCTGTGCGCCGCTTGGTCATTCAGCATGCAGATACGCCCCTCTCTGTGCGCAGACGTTTGCGTCTTCACGAAGCCGGATTCTGCTGAGGCGGAGAAGGCCAGCCAGTGACCTTGGTCACGCCGGGAGGAAGATTCCTACAGCCGGGCCGCGCCTGCGCTGATGTTCGGCAAGGGTCGCGCATGGACCAATGGAGGTTCACGCCACGGGCATGTCGCCCGCGGCAGCGCAGTGAAGGAGACTCTCATGAGCAATCCCGTCATCTCTTCCGACAAGGTCGAAGGCACCGCCGTCTACGCCAGCAACGGCGACAAGCTCGGCTCGATCGACGACCTGATCATCGACAAGCGCTCCGGCCAGGTGCGCTATGCCGCGCTCGAGTTCGGCGGCTTCCTCGGAGTCGGCACCGACCGCTACCCGGTGCCGTGGGCGATGCTGAAGTACGACACCAACCTCGACGGCTATGTCGTGCCGCTGTCCGAGCGCCAGCTCGAAGGCGCACCGCGCTATCCGCAGAACGACGAGCCGACCTACGACGACAGCTATGGCCGCCGCGTGTACGACTACTACGGCGTGGGCTGGTAGGCGAGCTACCCGTCCTGCCCGGCCGGGGGCGCAGCCAGGTGCCGCGCCCCCGGCGTTTCAGAAGCGGTCGAAGAACGACTTGATTTCCGTCGCGGCGAACCCCGGCGGCCAGTGCCCGCCGTTGGTGTACCCGCACCAGGCCACCGGCTTGTTGTCGGTGCACCCCTGGTAGATCACGCAGCCATTGACACCGATCTTGGTGGTGGCCTGCGTGCAGCTGTTCTTGGCGATGTACTTGTCTCGCGCCTCTTCGCCGAACTGGTAGCCGACGACGGAATCTTCCTTGGCATGCAGCAGGATCGCCGCGGTCTTGTTCGATGACGTGGCGCAGCCGCTCCAGACGGATCCCGACATCGGCGCCACGGCGCGGAAGACATCCCCCATCTGGCAACCGATCGCGTTCGACATCATTCCGCCGAAGCTGAAGCCAGTCGCGAACGTGCGGCTCGTGTCGGTGCACATCCCCTGCTTGAGCTGGTTGACCATCGCGCCGACGAAGCGGATGTCGCGGTCATTCGGATTGGCCCAGCCGGCGTCCAAGCCTGCGGGCGCCACGAAGATCGCGCTCTCTCCGTAGAGCTCCGTCAAGCCATAGAAGGGCTTGCCGCTGGCCCAGCTGTTTCCGTTGTAGACGTCGGTGGCACTGCCGTCACGCCAATGCAGGCCGACGATCAACGGATAGGCGTTGTCGCTCTTGTAGCCGGACGGAACCCGAACCCAGAACTCGCGCGTCACGCCATCTGAAGTGAGGGTGTATTTGCCGCTCGCGAACTGGGCGGCTTTGCCACATCCGGCGCTCTTGTTGGAGGGAGCTGGTGCCGGAGCCGGTGCAGGTGCAGGTGCAGGTGCAGGTGCAGGTGCAGGTGCAGGTGCAGGTGCAGGTGCAGGTGCAGGTGCAGGTGCAGGTGCAGGTGCAGGTGCAGGTGCAGGCGATGGTGCAGGCGATGGTGCAGGCGATGGTGCCGGAGCAGGAGCCGGTGCCGGTGCACCCACAGGCGGTGCCGCCGTGTCGGAGTCGTCGCCGCTGCCGCAAGCAGACAAGACAAGCGCGCACAGCAATGCGCTGGCCGCGTTGGAAGGAGTGAGGTGTCGGCGTGTCATGCGCCATTGTGTGAGGCGCGGTGTCAGGAGAATTGACGACCCGTTGACGGTTCGCCGATCAGGGCATCGGTTGTTGCAACAGGATGCAAGCCTCAGGGCTTCGTCGGCAGGTAGCCGTAGTCCACCAGGAAGGCGGCGAT
The DNA here is from genome assembly GCF_056402895.1 of Rhizobacter sp. P3_B12. NCBI lineage: Bacteria > Pseudomonadati > Pseudomonadota > Betaproteobacteria > Burkholderiales > Sphaerotilaceae > Rhizobacter > Rhizobacter sp. P3_B12. The sequence goes on from NZ_JBFUGN010000032.1 coordinate 12,377, forward strand.
GGCGTCTGCCAACGCCTCCGGCAGTGCGGGCTGAGACCGCAGGTTCCGCCCGAACTCCAGCTGGATCGCATCGATGCCGGTGTCGTGCTGGCTGCCGTAGGTGAAGACGGTGTAGCCACCGTTGAACCGCGGGTCTTCGCGCAACGGCGCGGCGCCGATCTCCGGCACCACGCGATAGCCCCGCGCCGCCAGTCGTCCGATCAGGCTGCCCGGCCCCTGCAACGCGTCGGCGCCGCTGCGTTGCAGCAGGGCCCGCGCCGTCAGGCCGGCGCGTGTGCCGCGGAACACGACATCCGGCTCATCCGACTGGCCGTGAACGTCGACCAGCAACGCGCCCGCGGGGAACTTGGTCTTCAGCTCCGCGATGAACGCTGCGACGTTCTCGTGATACGCCTGCCAGGCCGGCAGCGCATCGGGCGACTCCAGCGCGTCCGCTTCCGCGCGATTCGCATCGACGAACTTCCGGTTGAACCGCGCCACGACGAGGTACGGCCGGGCGCCCAGCCGCTTCTGCAGCAGATCGCTGACGCGCTCGGCCAGCTCTCGCGTGCCCGCATCGCGCGACAGTGCGCCTTTCGTCCGCGCCGGTACATGCCCGACATAGTCACCACCGTCGTGCGGCACGGTGAGGATCAGCGGCAGCGTGCCGCGAGCCACCTGCACGGCGTCCGATGCGTCGTAGGCTGACACGCGCAGCGCGGCGAGCGCCAGCAGCGCGAACAGCAATCCCTGGCGAACCCGCGTCACCGAATCAGCCCTTGGTCAGCACGACGTGCTGCGCCTTCGCCGTCCCCACGTGCTCGGTGCACCGGAAGCCCTGTGCCGTCAGGTCGATGCCCGCGAGCAGCGCTTCGCCGCGGCCCAGCAGCGTCGGCGAGATCGCCAGGTGCATCTCGTCGATCAGCCCGGCCTGCAGGTACTGGCGGATCGTCGCGACGCCGCCACCGACGCGCACGTCCTGGCCCTTCGCCACATCGCGTGCACGCTCGAGCGCCTCGTGGATGCCGCCGGTGATGAAGTGGAAGGTCGTGCCGCCCTTCATCTCCAGCGGCGCGCGCGCATGGTGCGTCAGCACGAACACCGGCACGTGGTACGGCGGCGTGTCGCCCCACCAGCCCTTCCACTGGTCGTCGGGCCACGGCCCGCGCACCGGGCCGAACATGTTGCGCCCGAGGATCCACGCGCCCACGTTCTCGAAGCTGCGCTTCGCGAAGCCGTCGTCGACATTGGCCTCACCGCCTCCCTGGCCGAGCATCTGCTGGAAGGTCGTGGTGCCGAAGAACCACTCGTGCAGCGTTTCGCCGCCGACGCCGAGCGGCGCCTGCAGGCTCTGGTCGGGGCCGGCACCGAAGCCGTCGAGGGACACCGAGAAGGCAGCGACTCTGAGTCTGGACATGAGGGTCTCCGTGAGAGGGTGATGTCTGAAGGCGACGAACGAGGCCGGCCGGAATCGACAACCTGCTCAGCGGATTCTGCCCGCCGCCGCCCTGCCGTCGTCCACCAGGTACTCGACGCGATGCGCCTCCCACGGCATCGGCACCTCCCAGCGGTGCAGCATGCGCAGCAGGTCCTTGTTCGATAGCGTCGTGTCGCGTTGGCGGTTGCGGGCCAGCACCACTGCCTGCGGCGCCTCCAGGTACACGAGCCGCACCTGCGCGTCGTAGGCGTACAGCAGGTCCAGCGTCTTGCCGCGCATGTCGTTCGACAGGTGCGTCGCGTTCCAGACGAAAGCAGATTCATCGCGCAGCAGCGACTTCGCCTTGTCGATCGCGTGGTGCGCGGCCCGCCCGTCGTTCTCGCCATGCTTCAGCCCGAGTTCGGCCTTCGCATCGTCGAACGACACCACCGGCAGGCTGCCCGCATGCGCTGCCACCCAGGTGTCCTTGCCCGACGCCGGCAGGCCGCACATCACCGTCACCTCGCTGCCCGGCTGGCGGTGCAGCGCATAGGCCGGGTCGATCGCCATGCCACGCGCATACATCAGGCGCGTGTGCGCATCGGCGGCCGCCCACGGCCGGTCCCAGCAACCCTGCTCGCGCGCGAGCTCGCCGAACAGCTCGATGTCGGCCAGGTGCCCCGCCTGGTCCTCGCAGCGGCGGCCCACCATGTCGGCGCGTGCCACCGCGGCCAGCTCGCTCACGTCGAGCTCCCACGAGAGCCGGCGCACGATGTACTCCGGTGTCTCGCCGCGCCGGCTCGCGAACGCGAAGAACGGCACCTGGTGCACGGCGATGATGCGGCACACCGCCTCGCGCAGCGCGAACGGCACGCCGGCGCGCCACAGCAGCGTGCGCACGTCGACCGCGCCGCGCCGCGAATGGCCCGGCTGCCCGATCGCGCCGGTCACCGGGTCGATCACCGTGGTGTCCGGCTTCGCGATGTCGTGCAGCAGCGCGGCGAGGAACATCACCGCCCGGCGCTCGGCTTCGTTCGATTGCCAGGCGGCATCGGCCAGCAGCGCATCGAGCACCATCCGCGTGTGGATGCCGACGTTGCCCTCGGCATGGTGCCGCGGGTCCTGCGGCGTCTGCTCCAACGCCACCAGCCCCGGGATCAGCTCGCACCAGGCGGCCCAGTCGAAACTTGCCCCGGGCGCGGGGATGAGGGCCTGCAATTGTTTCCAGTCCATGGCTCAGCCTCCGTTCGCCTGGGTGGGCTTGAATGCCTTCAGCGCTTCGATCGACGTGATCGTGCGCAGCCCGAGCGATGCCCAGTCGACGTCCACGCGCGGCGCATACACGTCCACGCCGTCGGCCAGCAGGTTCGGCAGGATCGGCCGCTGCAGGTGGTGCGAGCCCGAGTCGAGAATGGTCTGCAGGAAATCATGCCGCACGAGCTTGTAGCGCGCCTCCACGTGGTCGTCGTTCTCGACCTTCAGGTACAGGCCCTCCGACGCATCGCTGTCGTTGGTCTGCTGCCAGGTCAGCCCGAGCGGCAGGCCTTCGCGCTGCACCTGCTGCTCGAAGCGTGTGCGCCAGCCGGAGCTCTTCGCGAGCGAGGGCTGGATGAGCTTGCGCAGCAGCTTCGCATCGGTCGGCATCGGGCCCGCGTAGAGCACCGGCACCGAGACGACCGGCAGCCCGGCCAGCATCTCGTGGCGCCGCTTGGTCGACAGGAAGCGGCCGCTGCGGCGGTCGAGCAGGTCGAACTCCAGCAGCAGGTGCGGCAGGCGGTCGTACCAGACCGAGTGCTTCGCGTACATCGCCTCGCCGTAGAGCAGCCAGCGGTCTTCGAGCACGTGCAGCAGGCGGTCTGCGTGGGCATGCGCCCAGGGCTTGAGCCAGTTGAACTGGCGCTCGCTGCCGCCGCCGGTCAGGTAGTGGCCRCGCGATTGCAGCAGCAGTTCGCCGCCGTCGGTGAACGACAGGCCGCAGTTCGCGCCGTCGAATTTCTCCTCGATCACGACGTGGCGGCCGGCCAATGCGCGCAGCGGCATCTGGTCGGACGCGTCGTCACCGTCTTGCAGGCGGCTGCCTTCGAGGTGCGCCGTGCGCGGGTATTTGGTGAGGTCCAGCGAGTGGAGGTTCATCGTCGTCTCCGAGGGTTCAGGGGAATGAACCGACGACGATGGCCGCGGGGGATGCGGCTACATGAGCGGGTCGTCGGTCAGGCGGTGACGGAGGCGCGGGGCATGTTGAACTCCAGCTGCACAGAGGCGTTGGGTGAAAAGAAGGGCGCGATCATAGCCCAGCCGCCGTGAGCGCGTCGCCGAACTCCGCCGGCGGCTGGAACCCGACCACCCGCGTGCCCGCCTTCTCGCGGCCTGCGCCGTCGAAGAACACGATGCCCGGCGGCCCGAACAGCCCGAAGCGCTTCAGCAGCGCCTTGTCGTCGGCGCTGTTCGCCGTCACGTCCACCTGCAGCAGCAGCGCGTTGTTCATGCGCGCCTGCACCGGCGGCTTGTTGAAGGTCAGGTGCTCCATCTCCTTGCACGAGACGCACCAGTCGGCATAGAAATCCAGCATCGCCGTCTTGCCGCTCGCGCTGCCCAGCGCCGCCTCGAGCTCGGCCACGTTGCGCACGCGCTTGAAGGCGGGGCCGTCGACCGCTGCCTGGGTCGCACCACCGCGCGGGCCGCCGGCGCTGAAGCCCGCCAGCGGCTGCAGCAGATCGCCACCGCCCGACAACGCTCCCGCCACCTGCGCCACGCCGACCAGCCCCAGCACCAGCGCCACGCCGCGCAGCAGGCGGTGCCTGCCCGAAGGCTGCGCGCCGCGCCCGTCGAACAGCCACACCGCGCCGACCAGCAACCCGGCACCGACGACGCCCATCAYCACCGCCGCCGGCAGCACCGGCGACACGATCCACAGCGCCACGCCGAGCAGCAGCACGCCGAACAGGTGCTTCACGCCTTCCATCCACGCACCGGTGCGCGGCAGCAGCGAGCCGGCCGACACGCCCACCAGCAGCAGCGGCACGCTCATGCCGGCCGCCAGGCTGAACAGCGCGAGACCGCCGATCAGCACGTCGCGCGACTGGCTGATGAAGACCAGCGCGCCGGCCAGCGGCGCCGCGACGCACGGCCCGACGATCAGCGCCGACAGCCCGCCCATCGCGAACACGCCGACGTGCTGCCCCCCGCGCAGCTTGCCTGCGCCGGCGTTCAGCTTCTCCTGGATCGCGCTCGGCATCTGCAGTTCGTACACGCCGAACATCGACAGCGACAGCAGCGCCAGCAGCAGCGCAAAGGCGCCCAGCACCCACGCGTTCTGCAGCGCCGCAGCCAAACCTTCGCCGGCCAGCCCGGCGGCCACGCCCAGTGCGGTATAGACCAGCGCCATGCCCAGCGAGTACGCGAGCGCCAGGCCGAAGCCGCGTGCCCGCGACACCGGGCCGCTGCTGCCGACGATGATCGACGACAGGATCGGCACCATCGGCAACACGCAGGGCGTGAACGACAGCAGCAGGCCGGCGACGAGGAACACGCCGGCAACGGTCAACAGGCTGCCCGAGCGCAGCGCCGATTCGACGCGTGCACCGGCCGAGCCGGTCGCCGCCACCGGAGCGGCAGCCGATGGCATTGCCGTGGCGACAGTCGCGGCAGCCGGCGTTGCCGCGGCCGGCAGGCCCTCAGGCAGCCAAGCCACCTGCTGCAGCGCGCCGTCCTTCACGCGCGCCGAAATGCCGGCGTTCTGCGGCGGATAGCACAGCCCCTTGTCGGCACAGCCCTGGTAGCTGATGGCCACGCCGAAATCGCCGCTCGCGCTGCGCAGCGGCAGCGCCACCGTCACCGCACCGCGCAGCGTCTCGACGTACTTGCCGAAGCCTTCGTCGTACTCCTGCTTGCCGTGCGGCAGCACCGGCTCGGCCAGCGCGGCCGTGCCGGGCGCAGCCGCCACCGCCTCGCCGACCGTGATGCGCTCGCGGTACAGGTGGTAGCCCGGCGCCACGTCGAAGCGCAGCTCGATGGTCTGCGCATCGCGCAGCTGCACGCTGGTGCGGAAGGCCTGCGCGGGGTCGAGGAACTCGTCCGCCGCGAAGGCCGGCGCCGCGAGCAGCACCGCGCTGCCGATCAACCCACGCCACATCGAACGCCACATCGTCATGATCCGCACCCGATGCGGCTGGTGTGCAGCGCAACGTCGTCGAGCCACACGGTGTTGCCCGTACCGCCGTACGACTCCCAGCCCAGCTTCAGGTCGGTGACCTGCGGCTTCCACGAAGGCCGGCTCGCGAGCCAGGCCTGGTCGACATCCGCGGTCTGCATCGAATCGAGCTGCAGCGCGGCCACGGCCGTGCCGTTGACCCAGGTCTGCATCGTGCCCATCGCCGAGTTCAGCCCGAACTCGATGCAGGTCCAGGTGGCGGCCGGCAGCTTCGCGCTCAGCGAGATGCCGGTCGGGCTCAGCGACGGCAGCGTCGCAT